>NZ_CALAEQ010000225.1 GCF_937891065.1 uncultured Lutibacter sp.
AAAAGCACATTTTAGATTAATTAATATATGTTTAATATTTATTTTATTTCAAGGGTGTAAAATATATCAAGAGCCTATTTCATTAGATCAAGCTATAAATAAGAGTGCACATGGATATTTAAAAATAACAATGTTAAATGGTGATGAATTCGTTTATGAAGATATTGAAATTATGGAAGGCAATTATTATGGCATTAATTTTAATGAAGGTGAAAAAGTAAAAACACTTATTGACAAAAATGAAATTAAAGATGTTCAACTTAGAGATAAAAAAGCATCTAAGAGTAGTAATTTTATAGGAGGAAGTATTGGGGTTTTGTCAATAATAGTTGGAGCTTTAATGTTATAGATACTATTTAATGCCGAACTAAATTTTTGTACTAAAAATAACGAGGACCTAAATTTAACTAAATGATGTTTCTTTTCTCATAGATGATTTAGATTTTTTATATTACATCTTTATATTTAGAGGTATCTATCTAAGATTAGTTATTCATGTTTCAGATAGGTAGCAACTTCAATTTTAACTTCACTCCAAGTTTTTGAAATACCATCATCTCCAGAATGCAAATCTTTGCAAACTATATTTAATGCTTCTATAGCTAATTGTGCTTGCCAATTATCTAAGTCCATTACAGCTTCAATAGTAACCATTTGATCACTAATTACATATGTAATTGGCAAGAATTGAGAAATTCCATTCAATGTTAATTCAACGTGCCCAGATGTTTCATTATTCATATTAATGGTACCAGAAATAACTTCAGTATTTTTCATAGAACCAAAAAATGATTTTTTTAATTTACCATCTCTAATGGTATCATTTGTAAATAAACTACTCACAGGAATATTAAATTTTAATCCGTTTAAAGCCTCTAAAGCTGTAGGGGACGTTTTTTTATTTTCAATATTTACTTTGGTGAATTGCCCTTTAACAGGTACTTTGTTAGTTGTTTTATAAGCAATCCAATTTATTGTTGTCGTTTTTTCTTCAACAGTATATCCTTTTTCAATTTGTTTTGCTTCTTTTTTTTCATTCTCTTTACAAGAAGAAATAGTAGTTATTACCAATAGTAGAAAGCTAAGTAGATAAATTTTTTTCATAATTGCTAATTTTATTTTAGATGTTTATTTACAAGATTTATATATTCTTGTTTAGCTTCATCAGCGGATAAATGGCTTAATTGAAACCAAGCATTTAATTTAAATGAATTTCTTAATTGAATATCACCTGATGGCTGTTGGTAATTATTTCCTTTTGTTGCTTGTTTATAATAAGCATAAATGGCAAGCATTATATCTGGAGGAAGTTTTATAGTTGCTTGTGAAGCAAAATCATAAGCCTCTTCAAATTCAATATTTAATTTTGTATTCATTAAGTAAAAATTAAAAATTACAATGTGGCTATTATTTTTTCTCCACCTCGTACTTTGTCATTTAGTTTTACATTTATTTTTGAGCCTAACGGTAAAAATAAATCTACACGTGACCCAAATTTAATAAAACCCGCATCATCACCTTGAATAGCTATTTCATTTGGCTTTGCATAGTTCACAATTCGTTTTGCAAGAGCACCTGCAATTTGTCGATAAAGAATTTCGCCCACTGTTTCGTTTTCAATAACAATTGTTGTGCGTTCATTTTCTTCAGATGCTTTAGGATGCCAAGCTACTAAATATTTTCCTGGGTGATATTTACTATATTTTATTACCCCACTAGTTGGATACCTGGTTACATGTACATTTAAAGGGGACATAAATATAGAAACTTGCAAACGTTTGTCTTTAAAATATTCCTTTTCAAAAACTTCTTCAATAACTACTACTTTTCCATCAACCGGTGCAATAATATGAAGGTCATTTATTACAGTATTCCTTTTTGGATTTCTAAAGAATTGTAAAATGACAATGTATAAAACTAATAAAATACTAGCTAATGTTTTATTTAACCAGATAATATCTATGAAATTATCAATTAATATAATTCCTGTACCTAAAATAAATGTAGAAATTAAAATTATCTTATAGCCTTCTTTATGAAACATAATTATTGTACAAATTGTAAGTAAATAAATATAAACGGTGCAGCAAAAATAACACTATCAAATCGATCTAAAAATCCACCATGTCCAGGAATAAAGTTACTACTATCTTTTACTCCAGCTTGACGCTTAAACATAGATTCAATTAAATCTCCCAATACGCCAAATATACTAACAATTCCAGCAATTACAATCCATTGTACTAATGAAAGGGTTGTAAATTGTTGAGCTAAAAAATAGCTTAGAGTAAAGGTGAAAAACATTCCTCCAATAAATCCTTCAATCGTTTTATTTGGAGAAATACGTTCTAGGAGTTTATGTTTTCCGAAATTTTTACCAACTAAATAGGCAAAAGAATCATTGGTCCAAATTAAGAGGAATACACCTAATATAGTTGTATTTACATAATTAAAACTAGCATTTAAAAAAGGAATTTTAACTATTAATGTAAAGGGAACAACGATGTATATAATTGATAAAAATATTTTACCTAAATGACTAATAACTTCCTCTTTTTTTGCGAACAGAATGGAAGCAAATGAAATAAAAATGATTAAAAATAGAGCAACGCCTGCATATTCAAAAATCATTCTATTAGGAATATCTTCAACACCCCAAATATTTACAAATATAAAAAGTAATGTTCCTATTAAGTACGGAAAGACACTTTTTAGTTGAATCATTTTTTTAAATTCATATAGGCAAAGTATCATTAGAATAAAGAATAGTAAAATAAATGAAATTTTACTATAGAGAATTGAAAATATTAAAATACTAACAAAAATAACTCCTGAAAGTACACGTTTTATAAAATTTGTCATAAATTATAAGTCTTCGAATAAAAGCAAATATAAGTTTTTTGCATTTGTATTTCCATAATTCATAAAATCAATTTCTTTAGAATTTGGATTATAATTTTTGATAGCACTTATATTACTTGGGATATTACCTAAATACCTTGTTTTTATTCCCGTTAAACTATCTCCATTTGTTTTAACAAACTGACTTGTGGTTGCATAAACTATAAAGTTATCAGATAATTCAGAAATTTTACATTCTTTTAGCTGATTGGAAGAAAATAAAATACTTCCATTTTCCGCTATTAAGTGTTCACAGCTTGTGAAAAACGGCAAAGCATTGTCAAATGTATCTTTAGTTTTTAAAGTAAGAGTTTTGGTGAGTTTAAATAAATCGCTGTCATTGCAAATTAAAGTATCCCAAGAATTTTCTTGAATTATTTTCGCTAAATTCTCAGTAACTTCCTCTAAAGTCGTGCAATAGAGGAATTTACCGTTATTTTTAATGAAATTTCGAACAAAAATTTGATCAAGTGGTAATGATTCTAAATCTAAATTTTGCTCTTTAGTTTCTTTATCTTTTGGGGAATTAAATAATTTTTTAAAAAAACTCATTAGCTGTTTTGAATATATTCAAAATTATAAAAAAGATATGAATTTACTCTTGTGTTTCCGATGAATTTTCAACGGTTGCGTCCTCAGGTTTATCTTTAACTAAAGTTTTGCTGATTTTCTCGAGAACTTCAGGTGCTTTATCCTCAAAAGCTCTTTTACCAAAAATCACTTCTAAATCATTTTTAAAAATCACTTCTTTTTCTAATAATAGCTCAGCAAGTGTTATTAATTTGTCTTTATTATCACTTAAAATTTTAATTGCTCTTTGATATTGAGTTTCAATAATTTCTGAAATCTCTTTATCAATAATTTGAGCAGTTTCTTCACTATAAGGTTTCGTGAAATTGTATTCAGATTGGCCAGAAGAATCGTAATAAGTAATATTACCAATTTTATCGTTTAACCCATAAACAGTAACCATAGCTCTTGCTTGACGTGTTATTTTTTCAAGATCATTTAAAGCTCCAGTTGATATTTTATCAAACATCAATTTTTCAGCAGCTCTACCTGCAAGTGTAGCACACATTTCGTCTAACATTTGTTCAGTTTGTACTATTTGACGTTCTTCAGGTAAATACCAAGCAGCTCCCAATGATTGTCCTCTTGGAACAATTGTAACTTTCACAAGTGGCGCAGCGTGTTCTAGCATCCAGCTAGCAGTTGCATGACCGGCTTCGTGAAATGCAATAGTTTTCTTTTCTCTTGGTGTTATTATTTTGTTTTTCTTTTCCAGTCCTCCAACAATTCTATCAACGGCATCTAGAAAGTCTTGATGATGTACTGCTTTTTTACTTTTTCTAGCAGCTATTAAAGCAGCTTCATTACATAAATTTGCAATATCAGCACCAGAAAAACCAGGAGTTTGTTGTGATAAAAACTCAACATCAACATCTTTACTAAGCTTTAATGGTTTTAAATGAACTTTAAAAATAGCAGCTCGTTCTGTTAAATTAGGTAAGTCCACATAAATTTGACGATCAAAACGACCAGCACGTAGTAAAGCTTTATCCAAAACATCTGCACGGTTGGTAGCAGCAATAACAATTACATTTGTATCTGTCCCAAAACCATCCATTTCTGTTAATAATTGATTCAGCGTATTTTCGCGTTCATCATTTCCACCAGTAATATTGTTTTTTCCACGCGATCTACCAACAGCATCTATTTCATCAATAAAAATAATTGAAGGTGCCTTTAGTTGTGCTTGTTTAAATAAATCACGTACACGTGATGCACCTACACCTACAAACATTTCAACAAAATCTGATCCAGAAAGTGAGAAAAAAGGTACGTTTGCTTCACCTGCAACGGCTTTAGCTAGTAGCGTTTTTCCTGTTCCAGGAGGTCCTACTAATAAAGCTCCTTTAGGTATTTTACCTCCTAGAGATGTGTATTTGTCTGGGCTTTTTAAGAAATCTACAATTTCTTGCACTTCTTCTTTTGCACCTTCTAAACCTGCAACATCTTTAAAAGAAGTTTTTACTTTTTGATCTTGGTCAAATAATTTAGCTTTTGATTTTCCAATGCTAAAAATTTGTCCGCCACCGCCAGATCCACCACCTGACATTCTTTTCATAAAATAAATCCATAAGCCAATTAAAAATATAAAAGGTAAGTAGATAAATAATTGATCTAGTATGTTGGTTCTTTCTTCATTTTTTACGTCAAAATCTAATTCATAAGTTTGCTTATCAGTACTTAATTCCTTTTCGAAATTTTGTAAATCACCAAAGGAGTAATTATACATTGGTGTATTAGCAGAATAAAGAGAACCTTTATTCTTTTTATGTTGTTCTTTTTCTGAAGCATCACTTTTTATATAAATATCTGCAACAGATCTGTTTACAATGACTATTTTTTCAATATCATTTTCAGATAGGATGGTTTTAAACTCATTTTGACTTAGCTTTTTTGAACCTAAGCTGTCACTGTTTAAAAACTGATAACCTAAAAATAATGCAAAAACAATTCCGTAAATCCAATAAAAATTAAACTTAGGTTTTTTTATGTTTTTACTATTTGGTGTGTTTTTTTTATCTTGACTCATCTATTTTTTTATTTCAATAATTTGTAAAAAGCTTAATTACTTGAAGATATTACTGTGATTTTTGCATCACCCCAAAGGCTTTCAATATCATAATAATCGCGTATATGTTTTTGAAAAACATGAACAACAATGTTTACATAATCTAATAAAATCCATTCTGCATTACCGTCACCTTCAACATGCCATGGTTTATCTTTAGTAGCTTTGCTAACTTGTTTTTGTACAATACCTGAAATGGCATTAACATGCGTATTTGAAGTTCCTGTACATATTACAAAATAATCGCAAACTGTATTTTCAATTTCTCTCAAATCTAAAATTTGAACATCTACTCCTTTTACATCATCTATTGCTTTTAAAATTGCCGCTATTGAATCGTCTGCGTTTATATTTTTTTTTGCCATTAATTTTTTTTTAATTTGTTGCAAAGTTATTATTTTTTTATAACAAATTTGATTTTATATAACTTTGTTAAATTTATCTACTCTTTATGAATATAATCAAACTTAATGCCATTGATTCTACAAATTCCTATCTAAAGGAGCTTGCTGCAAAATCAGTTATTGAAAGTTATACTGTTGTTGTTGCTGAACACCAAACTACAGGTAGAGGACAAATGGGGACTACTTGGGTTTCGGATGAAGGTAAAAATCTAACATTCAGCATTTTAGTTAATTTTGATGCTTTTGAAGTTCAAGATCAATTTTACTTGAGTATGGCTGTTTCTTTAGGTGTGTTAAATAGTGTTAAAATGAATGTTAAAACTCCAATTACTATAAAATGGCCAAACGACATTTTGGCAGAGAAAGACAAACTAGCTGGAATATTAATTGAAAATGTTTTGAGTGGTAATTTTATTAAACATTCTATTGTTGGAATAGGTTTAAATGTAAATCAACAAATTTTTTCTGGTAGTATAGGTAGAGTTACTTCATTAAAAATGATTTCAGGAATTAAATTTGACAAAGATAAATTGTTAAATAAAGTAGTTAAATCTATCAATTATTATATTGGTTATATAGAAAGAAATGAATTTAAGGAGCTGAAAGAGTTATATTTAGAATCGCTTTATCAATTCAATAAACCTGCAATGTTTGAAGATAAAAACGGGACTGTTTTTTTAGGTAAAATAGTAGATGTTTTTGAAGATGGTAGATTAGTAATTGAATTTGAAAATGAAACGACTCACAAATTTAACTTGAAAGAAATTAAATTTGCGAGTCGTTAAATAAATTGGTTTTTGTTATAATTTCCCAGCGTTATCTGTTAATGTATCAATAAATTTTTGAAGTGGACTTTTAACCATCATGGCCATCATTGCATTAAATTCACCATCAAATAATAATTGAGCTTCACAACTATTTTCAGAAACTTTATTGATAATTGCAGTTAAAGAAAAATTTAATTTACTACTTGCAGCACCTAAAATAATTTTATCAAATTCCTGCTTCTCTTTCACTACCAATCTAATTTCCGGCATTCCTTTTAAACTAAATAAAAAGGACTCACCATCAACTTCAAACTTATCAGTATTTTCAGGCATTAATTGTTCAAAATTTTTCAAGTTGCTTAAAAATTCAAAAAAATCTTTTTGAGACTTGTTAATTATTGTTTTTTTACTTTCTAAATTCATAATTTGGTATTAATTGTTTGTTTCCACTCACTTGGATTATTTCTCCATTGTTGAAGCGTTTCTAAATCATTTTCTGAAATGTAATTACTATCAAGAGATTGTTCTAATAAATGATCATAATCGCTTAATGTATTTAATTTTACATTGGCTTTTTTAAAGTTTTCTGAGGCAATTTCAAATCCGTATGAAAAAATAGCTACCATTCCTTTAACGTTAGTTCCTTCAACTTCTTTTAGTGCTTTTACAGCTTCTAAACTACTTTTCCCCGTACTAATTAAATCTTCAATAACAACAACATTTTTATTTTTTTCAAGTAAACCTTCTATTTGATTTTTTCTACCATGTTGTTTCGGTTCAGGTCTTACATATATAAAAGGAACATTTAGTTCTTGAGCAACTAAAACCCCAATAGCAATTGCACCAGTTGCAACACCAGCTATTACATCAGGTTTTCCATATTCTTTTTCTATAATCTTAGCCAAATTTTCACTTAAATATTTCCTTATTTTAGGAAATGAAAGCGTAGTTCGGTTGTCACAGTAAATTGGTGATTTCCAACCCGAAGCCCAAGTGAAAGGGTCATTTGGCTGTAACTTAATTGCTTTTATTTGTAATAACAATTCAGCAGTTTTTTTTGCAGTATCTTTGTTCAAAATCATAATGCAAATGTATAAAGTTTTTGTGAATGACTGTCCAATTATTTTAATTGATAGTAAGAATATTTCAACAAAATTTGCAATGGTTGACTTTCATAGTTGTAATATTTTTGAAATTGTTGAAGGGCTTTTTCAGAATAAGGCAAATGGTATTTGTTTGTTATGTGATGATTTAGAAGCGTGTTGGCAAAAATTTCAATCTTTTTTTAAAATTCAAAAAGCAGCAGGAGGCAAGGTGCTAAATTCAAAAAATGAAGTACTTTTTATTTATCGTTTTAATAAATGGGATTTACCTAAAGGAAAATTAGAAAAATGGGAATCTATTGAAGAATGTGCTATTAGAGAAGTTGAAGAAGAATGTGGAATATCTAATTTAAAAATTGATAAAGAGTTAGAAACTACCTATCATATTTTTGAAAGAAAAGATAAAATCATTTTAAAAATTACGTATTGGTTTTTAATGACAACAACTTATAAAGGAAAATTAACTCCTCAGTTAGAAGAAGCTATTGATCAAGTTATGTTTAAAAATGAAAATGAAACAGAAGATGCGTTAAAAAACACTTATGAGAATATAAAGTTATTATTTTCTTAAAAGCCCTAAAATGGGGATGTTATGTATATTTCTTTAGGTAATCATTACTTCAAATTCATTAAAACAAAAACACCTACCTTTGCCACTTTTTTAAAATAATTATATGACTGAATTTATTAAAAAGCAAACAGCAAATTTTAGAAACGATATTTTATCTGGTATAACAGTTGCTTTGGCTTTGGTTCCTGAAGCTGTTGCTTTTGCCTTTGTGGCAGGAGTTGACCCATTAGTTGGTTTATATGCAGCTTTTATGGTTGGTTTAATTACTTCAATATTTGGAGGTCGACCTGGAATGATTTCTGGTGCAACAGGTGCTTTAGCAGTTGTTATGGTTACATTAGTTGCTAGGGGGAATGCAATGGGAGCTCCAGATGAAAATTTAGGATTGTACTATTTATTTGCTACAGTTATTTTAATGGGAATTATTCAGGTTTTGGCAGGTGTTTTAAAACTAGGAAAATTTGTTCGCATAATTCCTCATCCAGTAATGATGGGGTTTGTAAATGGTTTAGCGATTGTTATTTTTCTTTCTCAATTAGGTATGTTTAAAAAAACAGTTGAAGGTGAAAAAATATGGCTACAAGGAAATCAACTCTATTTAATGATTGGTTTAGTTGGTTTAACTATGTTAATTATGTGGGGATTGCCAAAAATTAAACAATTAAAAAAATTACCTGAAGCTTTAATTGCAATTTTAGTAGTAAGTACTATTGCAATAGTATCCAATTTTGATATAGCTACTGTTGGTTCTTTTATTAGTGATGGAGGTGGAGAAGGCTTAAAAGGAGGCCTACCAACATTAAACTTAGAAACTTTTTCTAAAGTACCTTTCACTTGGGAATCTATTAAATTTATTTTACCGTATGCATTAATTTTAGCAGC
>NZ_CALAEQ010000226.1 GCF_937891065.1 uncultured Lutibacter sp.
TATTAGCATACGGACGCATTTGAGTAATTGCATCTTGTGCTTTTTTCAACTTTGCTGCCGATACCATTTTCATGGCACTGGTAATTTGCATTGTTGATCCAATGGATGTAATTCTGTTACGTATTTCTTTTAAGTTTGCCATTATAAATTTTATCTATCATTCCGTAATTGAAACGGAATCTTTTTAAACGAACTTCAAATTATGAGATTCTCGCTTTCGCAAGAATGACAATTTATATACTAAACGTATTTTGCTGAAATTTCTTTAGCAACACTTGTTAAAGTATCAATAACTTCATCTGTTAATTTTCCAGCTTTTAAAATATCTAAAGTATCTCTATGTTTTACATTTAGAAATTCTATATAATCTTTTTCAAATTCTTTTACTTTATCAACAGGAACAGCTCTTAATAAGTTTTTAGAACCCGCATAAATAATAGCAATTTGATCTTCAACTTTAAATGGATCTCCTTGATTTTGTTTTAAAATCTCTACGTTACGTTTTCCTTTTTCAATTACATTTAAGGTTGCTGCATCTAAATCTGAACCAAACTTAGCGAAAGCTTCAAGCTCACGGTATTGTGCTTGATCTAATTTTAAAGTACCTGCTACTTTTTTCATTGATTTAATTTGTGCATTTCCACCTACACGAGATACTGAAATACCTACGTTAATTGCTGGACGTACACCTGAGTTGAATAAATCTCCATCTAAGAAAATTTGTCCATCAGTAATTGAAATTACGTTTGTTGGTATATATGCAGAAACATCACCTGCTTGAGTTTCAATAATTGGTAAAGCTGTTAATGAACCTCCACCCTTAATAATTCCTTTTATAGAATCTGGAATGTCATTCATTTGAGCAGCAATAATATCATTATTAATTACTTTTGCAGCACGTTCTAATAAACGAGAGTGTAAGTAAAATACATCTCCAGGATATGCTTCACGCCCTGGTGGGCGACGTAATATTAATGAGATTTCACGGTATGCCACTGCTTGTTTTGATAAATCATCATAAACAATTAAAGCAGGACGACCTGTGTCTCTAAAATACTCTCCAATTGCAGCACCTGCAAAAGGAGCGTATACTTGCATTGATGCAGGATCTGAAGCATTAGCAGCAACAATTGTTGTATATGCCATTGCTCCTTTTTCTTCTAATAAATTTGCAATTCCGGCAACCGTAGATGCTTTTTGACCAATTGCAACATATATACAAAATACTGGTACACCAGCATCATAAAATTCTTTTTGATTGATAATAGTATCAATAGCAACTGTTGATTTACCTGTTTGACGGTCACCAATAATAAGCTCACGTTGACCTCTACCAATTGGAATCATTGCATCAACAGCTTTTATACCTGTTTGTAACGGTTCTGTAACTGGTTGACGAAAAATAACTCCAGGAGCTTTACGTTCTAAAGGCATTTCATATGTTTTACCTTGAATTGGTCCTTTACCGTCAATTGGCAAACCTAGTGTGTTTACAACACGTCCAACAATTCCTTCACCAACTTTTAATGAAGCAATTCTTTCGGTACGTTTTACAATAGATCCTTCAACAATATTTATTGAATGACCTAATAAAACAACACCTACATTGTCTTCTTCTAAGTTTAATACAATTCCTTCTAATCCATCTTCAAACTCAACTAACTCTCCGTATTGCACATTTGATAAACCGTACACACGTGCTATACCATCACCTACTTGCAATACTGTTCCTACTTCGTCTAATGAAGCTGATGCTTCAAATCCGGCTAATTGTTGTTTTAAAATCGCTGATACTTCAGCTGGTTTTATTGATGCCATTTTATATAATTTTTAAAACTTAAATCTTTATATATTACAATTTTGAAATAAAACTTTCGCTTTCAAATTGTCTTTTTAATCCTTGTAATTTATTTGCAATACTTGCATCGTACTGAACATCGCCAATACGCAATATAAATCCTCCAATAATATCGGGATTTACATTATTTTCAATAGTTGATTCTTTTCCTGTAATTTCTTTTACTTTAGCTAAAACTTGTTTGTTTAAAGCTTCCGTTAAAGGAACTGCAGTTGTAACTATCGCAACTTCTATTCCTTTTAATTTGTCGAAAAGAACTGTATATTTTTTTGCTACATCATTTAAAATTGATAATCTTTTATTATCAATTAATAAATCTAATAATCCTATTGATAAGCTTGTGATTTTAGAAGAAAACACTTCTTTTATAGCTACTTTTTTTAATTGAGATTTAATAATTGGGCTACTAAGCAACAATTGTAAATCTTTACTTTCTTCAATTGTATTTGCAATAAACAACATATCTTCATTCACCTGAACTTCTTTGTTTTGTTCAAGTGCAAAACTTAATATTGCTTTTGCATATCGTACTGCCGCTCTAGATCCACTCATTTAAATATAATTAGCTAATAGTTACTTCTTTTAACAAATCTTCAACAAGTTTTGTTTGCTTACTTATATCAGATAATTCGCTTTTTACTACTTTTTCAGCAATATTAATTGATAGCTCAGCTACTTGATTTTTTAAATCAGCAATTGCAGCTTGTTTTTCAGATTGAATAGTAGCTTGTGCCTGTTCAACAACTTTATTTGCTTGTACTTGTGCTTCTTCTTTAGCTTCAGAAATAATTGTTTCTTTCATTTCACGTGCTTCTTTTAAAAGACCATCACGTTGTGCGCGTGCTTCTTTTAAAATACGTTCATTGTCAGCATTTAAGTTTTGCATTTCTTTACGAGCATTTTCAGCAGATTTTAATGCTTCATTGATTGAATCTTCTCTTTCTTTTACTGCTCCTAAAATTGGCTTCCACGCTACTTTTTTTAACAAAAAAAGCAATACAACAAAAATTATTGTTGTCCAAAATACTAAACTTTCTGGTGCTACTAAATTCATAATTTATATGTATTTATAATTCTTTTAGTTTAATTAATTTAAAAAATATCTGCAACCAACCGTTGCAGATATTTTTTTTGCTATCTAAAATTATTTTGCGATTAACGCAACAACAACAGCAAATAAAGCTACACCCTCAATAAGAGCGGCAGCAATAATCATTGCAGTTTGAATTTTTGCAGCAGCTTCAGGTTGACGTGCAATAGCATCCATTGCAGATCCACCAATTTTTCCAATACCAATCCCGGCTCCAATAACAGCCAATCCAGCACCAATTCCAGCTAATACCATAATTTCTAAAATTTATAATTAATAATTAAACAATTCTTTTTAATGATGGTCTTCAGCAACAGCCTGACCAATAAATAACGCTGATAACAACGTAAATATATACGCTTGTAAGGCTGCAACTAACAGCTCTAGTACACTCATAAACAATACAAACACAGCAGAAACAGGTGCAATTGCAACTGTTTTAAAAATAAATATTAATGAAACCAAACTTAAAATAATAATATGTCCCGCTGTAATATTAGCAAATAAACGTATCATTAAAGCAAATGGTTTCGTAAGCATTCCAATAATTTCAACAGGAATCATTATCGGGTAAAGAGCCTTTGGTACAGGTGGCATTAATATATGCGACCAGTAATTTTTATTTCCACTAAACGTTGTAATTATAAAAGTGATAAACGCTAAAACTCCTGTAAAAACGATATTTCCTGTTAAGTTTGAACTACCAGGGAAAAAAGGCACTAATCCAATTAGATTATTAATCCATACAAAGAAGAAAACTGTTAATAAATACGGCATATAACGCTCATATTTTTTTTCTCCAATATTAGGTAGAGCAATGTCATCACGCACAAAAGTCACTAAAGGCTCTAAAAATCCCGCTATTCCTTTTGGTGCGTTTTTATTCTTTTTATATGAACGTGCAACTGCTGAAAATAATAAAAATATTATTATTGCTGACATTAGCATCGAAAACACGTTTTTTGTTATTGAAAAATCTAAAGGTCTACTTGCATTTGTTGGAACCAGTTCATCGCCTAAAATAAGCGCATTTTCACCTTCATTAATTTGATAAATTTGTTCGTGAATTCTAACAAATTTTTCTCCATTGTTTTCAACAACAACCTCACCATTATTATCATGGTGAAATTTACTTGACATAAAAGTGACTATTCCATTTTTTGACCATAAAATAACAGGCAAAGGCATTGAAATTGCATGTCCATTCCAATCAGCAATATGAAAATCATGAGAGTCACCAATATGCTCATTGATTAACTCTGAGGCATTAAACTCTTTCTCTTCGTGATTTGTTTGAATATCTTCATTATTTTCAGAATTATGATCTTGAGCATTCGTAAATGGTACGAATGAAAACAATGTTATAATTGTAAAAAATAATATTTTAATAGGTTTTGTTGCTGAAATCATTATATATCTTGTGTTTACAATCCTAAAAATTTGTGCAAAAGTACATTTTTTTTTGAAGAAAAAAACCCTAATAGTGTCACTTTTTTTCAAATCCACTTAAAAGTTTAATAATAAAGGTTAATTCAAAAAAAAGAAAGGCGAAATATGTAATAAAGAAAGTAAGAACATCTGGTAATTTTTGGTCTTTATCTAAACGTATTAATGGTATCAAAAACAAAATTGCTGCTAACATTTTTAAAATACTTAATGCCATAAAAGTAAATCCTGTGTTTTCTGATGATTTTTCATTTATATAAATAATAACAAAACAAACTAAAGCGGTTGTAATTATTTGAAATAGATAAATGGCGTAAAGTGGATAAAAAAAAGAGTGATTTAAGAATTTTTCAATGATGAAAAAATGTAAAAAAAAGAGGGTTATAGAAAATGGTATAAATCTTTTTAAAAAATTAAGAATAGATAATTTCATTATTATTTACTTATTGATATCGCTTTTTTAATCATTAAATACAGTGACCCAAAAACAGCTAAAAGAGAAAAAATAATAGTAAATAAACTATAGTCATTTTCATATTTACCATCCAACCACTGACCAAAAACAGTTCCAATAGCAATTACAATTCCCATTTGAAATGCCATAGAAGAAAAGTAAATATACTTATTAAGCTGTTTTTTCTTTTGTGGTTTTTCCATTATTTAATTCCTTTACTGTTGATCCTTTCATAGCGCAAGTAGCATTAAATTCAGCTCCTGGTTCAACTGATAATTTACTAATAACAACCTCGCCAGAAATTACTGCTGTTGCTTTTAAAGTAAGTAAACTATCTACAATTAATTCTCCTGAAAATTTACCTTCAACATCTGCATTATCACATTCTACTTTACCTATTATACTTCCAGATATTCCTAAAATTACACGACCTGTTGTTTTTATAGTTCCTTCTACTTTACCATCAATTCTAAAATCTCCTTCAGAAATTATATCACCTACAAATGAGGTGTTTTTTCCTATGATATTTCTTTCTGATACTAGTGGGTTTTTTTCTTTTTTTTCTGAGAACATAATGCTATGATTTAATTTGGAGTGTTTATATTTTTGTTTTTATCGTTTCAATTACTTCTAACGCTTTTTTCCCTTCTTCAGTATTTGGATAATTCATAGCAACAAAATCCAATGCTTCTTTAAAGGCAATTAACCCATCTTTTTTACCTATTGCATAAGCTTTTAATAGTTCAAATTTTGAAATTATTTTTTCTCCATCATATTTATGAATTGCAATGGTTGATTTTTCAATTACACTATCAAAAAGTTCATCTTTATATTCGTAAAAAACTAATGCGTATTCATCTTCCGATGTAAGTTCAGCCTCCTCAGTTATGCTTTTATTTGGGTTTAAAATTATTTTAGCATATTTAGAATCTGGATAGTCTTTAATAATATCTTCTTTTAATGAGTTTGCTTTACTATTATTTTGACTATTATATGTCTTATATAAATGATATTTTGCTGGTAATACAATTGTTGAAACTGGATTAAATGTAAGTAACGTATCTAATTTATGTGTTGAAAGTTCTAGTTCTTTAAATTGCTCTTTATAAATAACTCCTAAATTAAAATACGCTGAATTTCGTTCGGCTATAATGCTGTCTATTTTTGCTTTACTTGTTGGTATCTCATCTGTATAGTACCAAACTTCATATCTTTTTACGCTTCCTACTTCGACTACTTTTAAATTTTCTACAGAAAGTTCGTTATTAACATTTACAATAGTTTTACTTGTTGAACGCCAATTATCTTCTAAAGGTCTATTTCCCCAGAGCGCTTTAAATTCTTCTTTACCAAATAACACCGTTTGTATATTGTAAAAATACCATTTCCCAGTATTATCTAACTGCACTAATTTTTTTTGTGATTGTTTTGCACGCTTTAAATCCGCACTAATTTTTGCTTGTTTCTCTTTGTCTTTAGCCCTCAAAGTTACTATATAATCTGAAAAAAAGATTTCTCTTTCTTCCCCACTCATTGCAACTAATTTTAAAATACTGTCATTCCTTTTTGAAATATTTTCGTAGAAAATAACATCGTTTAATTTATCTCGTTTTCTTTTTATTCCTCTAACACGTTTGGTATTGTTAGATTGTGTTATTTGCAAAATACTATCGTAATAAGCTCCTGCATTTAAAAAAGATGTTTTATCGAAAAATGAATTTCCAAGCGCCTCAAAAGTTAGCTCTTTCTGAAAATCATTTTTAGAGCTATGTTGCAATGACTGTTTAAAATAAGTGATTGCTTTTTCTGAATTATCTTCTTTTACTAGCAAACCTAGATGATAATTTAACTGATCTAAATAAGGTCTGTTATCTCTATCTTTTATTAGTTTCTTAAATATTTGAATGGTTGCTAATTTTTCTTCCTTCGTTGAAATATTTTTGGCCTTTTCAATATGCGCGTGAATTTTATATTTAAAAGGTGATTTTTTGAAGTTTATTAATTTTTGAAATGAAACATTAGAAGAGTCAATTAAATTTTTTTCTCTATAAATTTGCCCTAAAACGAATAAATTTCTAGCTGTTTGCTCAAAATTCTCAGTTGTCAAAACTGCTTTATTTAAATGATTTGTTACTTGTTGTAAACTATCCAAATTAAGATAAGCCATTGCTATAGCAGTGTGAGCGCTTTCTTTAATTTCTTTATTAAGTTCTTTATTTTTTAATAAATTTTTTAGATTGTCTATTGCTTGTTCTTCGTTTTGCAAACGAACCAACGTTTTTGCTTGCCAAATTCTGGTTTCGTTAATTAAATCGGCTTTAGGATAGTTTAATATCACAAAATTAAAGGCTTCTAATGCTGGAACAAAACGCTTAGAGTAATATCTTGATTTTCCCAATAACAAATACGCGTTATCTATTTGATTGTTGCGTTCTTGTCTTGCAATTAGCATTGAATGTTTTTGTACAGCTTTTACTGCTTTTTCTTCAGCTCTTTCAAATTCTTTTGGAGAATCATCTACATCACTTTCCATTCCTGGTAATGCTAAAACGTCTACTTTTAAAGGTTCAATTGGTAAACGTTCCCAATAGTTGTCTTCGTAATTTGAGTTTAATTTTATTAAACCAATTCGCAAGGCCTCATTTCCATTATAAAGCACATTGTATTTTGTGGTTGTAGAATGGAAACTTCTATTTAAGAAAGCATCTTTTTTTGTGGAGCAACCAACAACAAAAAATACTACTAAAAAGCCTACAATTATATTAATTTTGTTTTTCAAAAGAAATTGTTTTTTACTTACCTTTTAACTTATTACCCAGCACAATTATTGTAAGAGGGATGTAAAAATACAAAAAACTACTTATTTATTTGAATTACACTGAAAAATACGCTTCTAACTCTTTTAATGTTTCTTCTGAAGTTTTTAAATCTTTAACAACAACACCTTTATCTAACACAACTATTCGCTCACAAACTTCTGTTACATGACCTAAATCATGGCTAGAAATAAGCACTGTTGAGTTACTGTCTTTTGTTAAATTACTCAATAATTTTTTAAGACGAATTTGTGTTGTTGGATCTAAATTAGCAAACGGTTCATCTAAAACAACTACTTCTGGGTTTCCAATTAAGGCAGCGACAATTCCTGCTTTTTTCTGATTTCCTTTTGATAAATCTCTTAAATACTTCTTTTTACCTATAATTTCATCGTTAAAAATTTCTGAAAATTGCGCTAAAAAAGTATCAATATCTGCCTTATTCATTCCGCGAAGTTCACCTATAAAATAAAAATATTCTTCGGGAGTTAAATAGCCTATTAAAAAACTTTCATCAATAAAAGCAGCAGTAAAAGGTTTCCAATCTTCACTTTTATTTACTTGAATATTGTTATTTATAACCGATCCGGTTGTTGGATTAATAAGGTCTAATATTAAATTAAAGAAAGTGGTTTTTCCTGCACCATTATTTCCTACCAAACCAAAAGTTTGTCCTTTTGGAATTTCTAATGCTTCTATATTTAAAACGGTTACACCACCATATTTTTTTGAAAGTTCTGTTGCTTGTATCATCGTATATTGTTTAATCTTGTATTTGTATAGTTGTTGAAAAATAATATATTTTAATCTAATTAATTACTTTGATCAAAAGCACTAATCATTTTATGCTTCGATTTTAAATATCTTTTGGTTATTCCATCCATTAATTTTTGATGGAATACTATTCCAATGCCTCCTAAAATAATTAGTGTAGCTATTCCTGCTTCAAAACCAATAAATTTATAAGGTATATAAAAGAAAATTATCGGAAATAATAACAACGGAAATCCTATTAACCATTGAACAGCACCAGTTCCTTGATAATTAAATGCTGCACGTTGGGTTAAATCTATTTTTTTTCTATTAAATGAACCACCAAATAGTAACACATGAGAATTTACGCCAATATTATAAATCATTGCCGCAAAATGAATGACAAGTATTTTCCACCCAAAATATACATAAGGAATACTTAAAATAAACATTAAAATTGCACTCATTAACATTAATGAAAATTTAGAATTTAAATATTGCTTGTATTTGATATTCTGGCTCATTAATAATTTATAATAACCACTATCCCAAGCTGGTATAAACTGACCAAAGTTGATCATAAAAATACCTGTTACAAATATTCCTACAAATATGAACATAGGTACCATTTCTTTATAAACCGGATTTGGGTAAAAAGCCAAACCGTATAATAAACCAATTACTAAAATAAAAATAGTTGATCTTGGGCGTTTATTTCTCCAAATTAATTTTAAATCGAGTTGAAGAAAAGGTGCAATATCTCCAAATCTACGTGTCCAAGCTAAATCGGATGTTGTTGCTATTTGTGCCTTTGCTTTTAGTGAACCATCAACATATAATTTAGGTCTTAAAATTGAATAATTTACAAAGTAAAGCAACGCTAAAAACCCAAATGGAATTAATAATAAAATTGGATTTTCTGTAATGCTATTTACAGCGTTTGCTAGTAAACCCGATATTGAAACTATTTCAAAATAATTTAAAGCGAATAAACCAGAAGTAATTGCTATAATTGGTAAAAAAGATAGTTCTGTTTCAGCCGATTTACTTTCAATAATAAAGTTTAAAAAATTAACTATTAAAGTGAAAACCACCATTAATAACATCCAAACCAATATTGTTGTGGTATTGTAATCTTCTGAAATTAAAATAGTTCCAAATGGAATAACCGCAAAAAGTGGTAAAAAATTAAAAAAGGAAATCATTGATTTCCCCAATACATAATGTACTATTTTACTTCGTTTTATTGGTAAAATTAACAATGGTTTTATGTTCATTACAGGTAATTTCTGTAAGAAAAAACGCATCACTAAATCTCCTAAAAACCAGTAAAACAAAAAGCCATTCACCATGATTAACGGGTCAGAATCAGGAAATTGTTTTTTAAGTATTGGATACAATCCAAAACCTAAGGCTAAAAACACCAATATAAAATAAAGTGCAAAAAACACCATTAAAATATTTATTGCAATACTTTTTTGCCAATACGATGAACGGAAAAATTGTTTCCATTCAAAATTCATAAAATGTTTGATCATTTGGTAGATTTTTGTGACTTTACAGTTAATAAGTATGTTTTAAACATTAATTGTTACACTAATTTATATTCAGGATATTGTTTTATTAAAATTTCTTCAATTTGTGAAGGTAATAAAAAAGTGGTAATATAAATTAAAAGTGAAAATGAAGTTAAAATGAGTGAGGCTATAATTATAAAGGTATTCGAAACAATTTCTGGTGAAAAATTTATCATTTGAAAAAATAAATTAACAAATGCAACTCCACCACCTAAATTAAAGACATACTCTTCAAATAACCATTTTTTATTGGTTTCTTTAAAACGCCTCTTTTTCATCTTACTTAATGAGTATAATCGAGTAAAAATAATAAGGAAACCTGCAATACCTATTGAAACAAATAACTCTTTTGTTGGAAAAATATGAAACGAATAATAAAAAGTAAAAAATAAAGTAGCCGAAATTACAATTTGAGGTATGTTAAAAAATTGTTTAAAGATTTCCCAAACCATTTTCCAATATTTTTTATTTAAAGCTTTTTGACGAGCTTCTACAACATCCATAAAACCAAAAACGCCAAATTTTTTGAAAGATAGATCTCTAGCTTGTTCAAAAGAAAAGTTGGGTTGTTCTATCCAAATTTGTTCTATATCATTTGCCAAATGGTCAATTAATTCGGTTTGAACATCATAATATTCAACATAATGTTGGCGTGTGAACTTATATAGTTGTTGTATTTGTGAGGAAGTTAGTTTCATAGTTTAAGCAATTTAATTTAGGGTTTTACGAAAATTTAGGATTTACAATAGTTTGCATTGTTTTAATAAACTCTTCTAATTCAGCTAAGCGATTTACGGTTTCTTTGGTGCCATTTTCAGTTAATTTATAATATTTACGAAGTCTGTTATCAACTTTAGCAACCTCAACATCTAATAGACCTTCAGCTTCTAATTTATGCAATGCTGGGTACAAAGCACCTTCAGTAATAGTAAGTTCACCTTTCGTAATTTCTTTCACTTTTTGGGTAATTTCATAACCATACATTTTGTCATTCTCTTCTAACAATTTTAAAATAATAGTTTGTAAAGATCCTTTGTACAATTTTTGATTTCCCATTTTAATAATTATCTATACTTATTTAATTTCAAATATATACATAATTTTCTTATGCATAACATTCTTAAGTATTTTTTTTAACAAAAAATTGTATTTAGTTTAATTACTTTTGTAGCCTTAAAACATAACTATGTCAAAATTTCATTCACTTGTAATAAAAGAAATAAAAAAAGAAACTCAAAATGCGATTTCTATTGTATTTGATATTCCTTCAGAACTTAAAAACGAGTTTAATTTTATAGCAGGACAATATATTACTATAAAAACTACAATAGCAGGCGAAGAATTACGTAGAGCGTATTCAATTTGTTCAGCACCAAATTGTGGTGAATTACGAGTTGCCATTAAAGCTGTAGATAATGGAACTTTCTCTGTTTATGCTTGTACCATTTTAAAAGAAGGAGATATATTAGAGGTATCAAAACCTGAAGGTAAATTTGTTTTAGAAACTTCTTCTAGTAATAAAAATAACTATTTAGGAATTGCAGCTGGAAGTGGAATTACACCAGTTATGGCAATGATAAAAGCTACTTTAACCGAAGAGTCAAAAAGTACTTTTACACTTATTTATGGTAATAAAACTGAAGTTGATACTATTTTTAAAAGTGAAATAGATAGTTTGAAATCTGAATTTTCAACTTCGTTCAATGTTCAATATATATATAGCAGAGAGCAAAAAGAGGCTGCTTTATTTGGAAGAATTGACACTGCAAATATCAACTTTGTAGCTAAAAATAAATTTAAAAACCTATCTTTTTCTACTGCTTATATTTGTGGTCCTGAAGAAATGATAAACACAGCTAAAGAAACTTTAATTGAAAATGGATTAACAAAAAATGACATTCATTTTGAATTGTTTTCTACTCCTGTTTCTTCAGAAAAAGAAGCTTCTCAAATTTTTGAAGGAATATGCGAAATTACCGTTCTTCTTGATGATGAAGAAACATCCTTTGAAATGGATTCTAAAACAACTATACTAACTGCAGCTTTAAAAGAAGATTTAGACGCTCCTTATTCTTGTCAAGGAGGAATTTGTAGCAGTTGCTTAGCAAAAGTTACAGAGGGAAGTGCAACAATGACTAAAAACACCATTTTATCTGAAGATGAAATTAAAGATGGTTTAATTTTGACCTGTCAAGCACATCCAACTTCACATAAAATCTCTATTGACTATGACAATGTTTAATAAATAGAGTAATTTCACGTTTTATTAAATAACTATGACCTTTATCGAAATAAAAGACGCGGTACTCATCGGATTTTTCTTATCATTTATGATTGGTCCTGTTTTTTTTATGCTCATACAAACCAGTATTATTAAAGGGGCTAGAGCTGCAATTGCTTTTGATTTAGGAGTTGTATTAGGTGATATTGTATTTATTTTAATTGCTTACTACGGAAGTAAAAGCCTACTAGAACAAATCAAAGATGATCCTCGTTTATTTTATATTGGAGGCTTAATTTTATTGATTTATGGCTTAATCACGTATTTAGATAAAAGCCAAAAAAGGGTAATTCAAGATGAAAAATTAGTGTTGCCTGAAAAAACAAATTACTTAAAACTTTTTTTTAAGGGTTTTTTACTCAACTTTATAAACGTTGGTGTATTAGCATTTTGGTTAGGTATGATTGTAATTGTTGGGTCTAATTTACAAATGAATCCAACTAAAATATTTAACTATTTCACCGTGATTTTAATTAGTTATTTAATTACTGATATTGGTAAAATTTTATTAGCAAAACAACTAAAAAAGAAATTAACTCCTAAAATCACTTATAAAGTGAAGCGAATTATGGGAATTATTTTAATGGTTTTTGGAATTGTTCTAATTCTGAAAGGATTTATCCCTAAAAATAAAATGAATTTAAATACTGTTATTGAACAATCTAAATAGTATAAAATTCCTTGACTTCAAAAATATTTTAATGACAAAAATTACCTCAAAGCAACAACAAGCTAAAATTTTACGAATATTTAGAAAAGTTCACAGAACAACTGGTGCTTTACTTTTTATATTTTTCTTTTTTATTTCTGTTTCTGGAATTTTATTAGGATGGAAAAATAATAGTTTGGGTGTTCTTTTACCAAAAACACTTGAAGGAACCTCAACCAATTTAAAAAATTGGCTACCAATTGACAGTTTGCATAAAAATGCATGTAAAATTTTACACGATTCTGTTTCTTCCGATTTATCATTAGAACTTAATCGTATTGATATTAGAAAAAATAAAGGAGTTGTTAAATTTTTATTTGAAAATCATTATTCTGAAATTCAACTTGACGGAACTACTGGAGAACTTTTGCAAATTAGTGAAAGACAATCAGATTTTATTGAAAATCTTCATGATGGCTCTATACTTGACAAGTATTTTAAAACCACTCAAAGTCAATTCAAATTAATATATACCACTATAATGGGATTCGCTTTATTACTGTTCACTATCACTGGTTTTTGGTTATGGTATGGTCCAAAAAAAATGAAACAAAAAAAAAGGCGACAAAATTAATTCTCAATCTTAAAATTTAAATAAAATCAATGGAAAACAAGAACCAAGATGGTACAATAAGAAATAATATAAAAATTGGATCAGAAGTTGAAATTGTTCAAAAACACCATCAAAGATCTGGAGAATTAACAGAGGGTTTTGTAAAACGACTTTTAACGAACTCTCCAAATCATCCACATGGAATAAAAGTACAGTTAGAAACAGGTGAAGTAGGGCGAGTTAAAAAAGTTTTAATTTAAAATTTAATGACTATAATTCTTTAGAAACTCTTCTATAGGCATCGGTTTTAAATTCCTAGATTCGTAATGTTTTACATAGGTGTTATAATTCCTTTTTGCGAAATTAGTAATTTTTTCAAGCGTACTACTCTCCATTATTGATGTCGTTTTCATGGTTCAAGAATTTTGGGGTTCATGTATCTATTTAAAGATACAAAGCTACAACACAAACAGTTAACAACCAAATAAAATTACCGTTTGTTAGTATTTATTTACCGTTTGTTTGTTTTTTAACGTCATTTGTTTAATATTTATTATTTTAAAAATGTACCTCACATTGTAATTTTAAAGTGATTGTACTAAAAAATCATCCTCAAAATATTTATAAAATATTTTGAGTTAATTTACTAATCTAGAAGCATGTATATTTACAAATATTCATAAACTAAGAAAAAATGCATCCATTTAATAAATTATGAATCTTTATAATAAATATATTCTTCCAAAAGCAATTGATTGGGCTTGTGATCAAAGTTCCAACAGAAAACAACGAGAAAAAATAATCCCTTTAGCAAGTGGTAATGTATTAGAAATTGGTATAGGATCAGGGTTGAATTTACCTTTTTACACTTCAAAAGTTAAAATGTTAACCGCTATAGACCCTTCAAAAGAACTTTGGAAAAGAACACAATTTAATACAGAAAAATTACCTTTTGATTTTAAATTTATGATAGCTTCCGCAGAAAACATTCCAGAAAGCGATCATAATTTCGATTGTGTTGTTATAACTTATACACTTTGTACAATTCCTAATTTAAAAATGGCTTTTTCAGAAATAAAAAGAGTACTAAAACCAACAGGCAAATTGTTGTTTTGTGAACACGGAAAAGCTCCAGAAAAAACAATTCAAAAATATCAAAACATTATAAATCCCGTTTGGAAAAGAATTGGTGGCGGTTGTAATTTAAATAGAAATATTCCATCCATTATTGAAGAAAATGGTTTTGAAATTAGCAAATTAGAAACTATGTATCTCCCTGGTTGGAAACCTACAAGTTTTAACTATTGGGGTGAGGCAAAAATTAAGTAATTTTACAAGCAATAAAAAAATTATAATGAAGACCATAAAACTAACCAACGATTTTGAAATTTCTAGAATTGTTCACGGACATTGGAGATTAGCAGACTGGAATATTAACAATCAAGAATTATTAAAGTTAACACAACAGTGTATTGAACTTGGAATTACAACTTTTGATCACGCAGATATTTATGGTAATTACAGTTGTGAAAAACTTTTTGGAGATGCTTTGGAGTTGAAACCTACTCTTCGAAAAGATATTCAATTGATTACAAAATGCGGTATAAAATTAACGACTGATAAATTTCCAACAAGACAACTTAACCATTATGATTATAGCTATAATCATATTGTTTCTTCAGTAGAAAATTCGTTGAATAATTTTCAAACAGATTATATTGATGTGTTGCTTTTACATAGACCATCGCCATTTTTTAATCCTGAAGAAGTTGCAAAAGCATTCTCGTATTTAAAAAAAAGCGGTAAAGTCCTTCATTTTGGAGTTTCAAATTTTACTCCGCAACAATTTGAAACATTGGCTGCTAATACAGATGAAGAATTGGTTACAAATCAAGTTGAAATTTCACCACTTTGTTTAGAGCATTTCAATAATGGTAATATCGATTATTTATTACAAAAAAATATAAAACCAATGGCTTGGTCTCCCTTGGCTGGCGGACAATTATTTAATCCTTCAACCGAAAAAGAAGAACGAATTTTTAATACGTTAACCAACATCGCAAACGAACTAGATATAAATTCAATTGACAAACTAATTTATAGTTGGTTATTAATGCATCCCGCAGCTATAATTCCGGTTGTAGGGACACATAAAATAGAACGTATAAAAAATGCTGTAGAAGCTTTAGATATTGAAATGAGCCTAGAACAATGGTTTCAAATTTATACTGCCTCAACAGGAGCTGGAGTTCCTTAATATGTTATAATCATTACATTAAAAACTAATAATTAAGCCTAAATTTACATTCTATTTTTTTACAAAACTTATGATATTAATTGGCAAACCTTACGTTTCAGATTTTCTTATAGAAACAATTAAAAAAAATAACTTTCAGCTAGTTGCAACTGCTGAAGCGAAAGAACTAATTACTGATGAATCACTTAACTGGATTTCTGAAAAGAAAGCAAAAGAAATTGTTTTAAAAAATCCGAATCATCTTATTTATTCAAATTCTGAAAACACAATTAGTTGGGTTGAAGCTAATTTAAGTGAAACAAAACGTCCAGAACAAATTAAGCATTTTAAAAATAAAATAGCTTTTAGAGAATTATTAAAAGATGTGTATCCTAACTACTTTTTTAAGGGTGTTAAATTTGAAGATTTAGATACTATTTCTATACATGATTTACCATTTCCATTTATTATTAAACCTGCAATTGGTTTTTTTAGTTTAGGCGTTCATAAAGTTGATGAACCATCTGAATGGAGTGAAGTTTTAACTAAAATTAAAACTGATATTGAACATATTAAAGGTTTTTATCCAACAGAAGTTTTAAACACTAACAATTTTATTATTGAAGAATGTATTGAAGGTGAAGAATATGCTATAGATTGTTATTACAATAATGAAGGTGAAGCTGTTATTTTAAATATGATGCATCATATTTTTTCTTCTGGAAAAGATGTGAGCGATAGAGTGTATTCCACTTCAAAAGAAATTATTACTTCCAATCTTGAAACTGTTCAAAATTTAGTGAATATTATTGGAGAAAAAACAGAATTAAAAAATTTCCCTATTCATATTGAAGTTAGAATTGACAGTAAAGGAACCATTATCCCTATTGAAGTAAATCCAATGCGTTTTGGTGGCTGGTGCACAACAGGTGATGTTGCTTATTATGCTTTTGGAATAAATTCTTACGAATATTTTTTATATGATAAAAAGCCTAATTGGGATGCTATTTTCAAGCAAAAAGAAGATAAAAAATACAGCCTTATTTTATTAGATAATAATTCTGGAATTAATGATTCTGAAATTGCTTCTTTTGATTATGATAAATTACTTAGTGATTTTGAAAATCCATTACTTTTAAGAAAAATAATTATTGGTGAATACCCAATTTTCGGATTTGTATTCACAGAAACTTCCAAAGGAAATGAAGGTGAATTAAAAAGCATTTTAACTTCTAATTTAAGAAAGTATATTATTAAAAAGTAGATTTACATATTCTCATTCCTTTTCGAAAATATTGTTTTCTCTATCAATATCAGCCATTAATTGGGAAGGATCAATTTCAACAGCTTTAATTTCTTTTGAAGTAGAAAAAGTGTATGTTGGGTGTGCCCAAGTCCAGTCTTTTAAAATTGTTGCTGTAGTTGGTTTATTACCTCTCATCATACGTAACGGAATATTAAAATTTTCTGTACTTCCATCAATATAAATAACAGATACGTCAATAGGCATTGGCATTTGACCTACTCGAGCCAACGTAATAGTTTTATCTTCAACTTTTGCAATTGCATAATCTATAGTGTGTGTAGTTTCAATCCATTCATTTAAATACCAATCTAATTCTAATCCTGAAACTTTTTCAGCAACTCTTTTAAAATCATTGGGTGTTGGATGCTTAAATTTAAAATCTTCAAAATATTTTTTAAGCATTATTTTTACATTTTCTTCTCCAATAATGTAATTTAATTGTGTTAAAAACATGCTACCTTTATTATAACTTCCAACACTAAAAGCAATATTGGTATTAAATCTATCTGCCTGCGTTGTTAAAGGTTCTTCAATTCCATTTTTTACAACATAATAGTAACCGCTATATTCATTTACATTTGGTGTATCATTACCTCTTCTTAAAATTTTGTTAGAAGCCAACGTAGAAATATAGGTAGTAAAACCTTCATCCATCCAAGAATGTTTACTCTCATTAGAAGCTAATATACTATGAAACCAAGTGTGAGCAAATTCATGAAACACAAGACCTGCAATTTCATTTAGTGATTTTCCTCCTGAGATTAAAGTACACATTGCATATTCCATGCCGCCATCACCTCCTTGAATTACAGAATACTGTTTCCAAGGATATTGACCAATAGCTTCATTAAAATAATTCAAAGCTTTTTCGGTTAATGGTTGAATTTCTTTCCACGCTTTTGAATATTCAGGAGTGTTTTTATACAAAAAATGAAGCTTTGCACCATTTTCTGTTTCTAATATATCATGAGTGTAATTTGGATCGGCAGCCCACGTAAAATCGTGTACATTTTCAGCAAAAAAATGCCAACTCAATTTTTTCCCTTTTTTAATAGAAAGCTTTAGATTTTTATCTTCATATCCGTGGCCAATTTCTTGTGGGTTTTGAAGAATTCCTGTTCCTCCAACAGTATAATTTTTGTCAATATGAAGTGTTACATCAAAATTTCCAAAAACTCCTTGAAACTCTCTAGCAATGTATGGGTGCGCATGCCAACCTTCAAAATCATATTCAGCTATTTTTGGATACCATTGCGCCATAGAAAGCGCTACACCATCTTCATTATTTCTCCCAGCTCTTCTTATATGTTCAGGTAATTGACCTTCAAAAACCATATTAAAAGTTACTTTTTCTCCTGGTTGTATTGGTGTGTTTAATTCAACCTCTAAAATAGTTCCTTCAGTAACATATTTTAAATCATTTCCGTTTTGTTGCAATGAAACCACTTTTAAAAACCCTATTTCATTTGGCTTAAGTTTTGCTATTCTACTTTTGTATATTGGATTTTCTCTAGTTCCAAGATTCGTTAACATTCTTCCATCAGGATCAACAATTGCTTGTAAACGTGCATCCATTTCGCTGTTTGGTTGAAATGCATTGTAATATAAATGGTAAAAAACTTTGTCTAAAACATCAGGTGAATTATTAGTATAAACCAATTCTTGAGTTCCTTTATATTGGTAATTTTCAGCATTTATATCAACATCCATAGTATAAGCTACATGTTGTTGCCAGTACGTTGTATTATTTTGTGCTGAAACAAAAAAAGTAACCATTAGAAATAGTAGGTAAAGGCGCTTGTTCATTTTTAAAATTAATTTTTAGTGCTGCAATATAATCATAACTCTTACAAACAAAAAAGCACACTCGTTACAGAGTGTGCTTTTTAACAGAACATTATACTTTATTATTTTCCGTTTACCATTTTATCAGCTAAAACTAATGCGTTGTATGCATTTGCTACTCTACCTGAAATTGATAATTCAGAAAAATTAACTTTCTTACCATTTGGATTTTCTTCTGATTTAGAACCTGGTAAAACCACTTCCATATTAACCTCAGTTCCTGAGTTCATAATAATATGTTTTACCTGACTTGCAGATAATTGAGGATAATAAGATCTTACTAATGCAGCAACACCGGCAACTTCTGGAGAAGCCATTGACGTTCCATTATATCTTGCATATTTATTTTGAGGAACTGTAGAGTAAATTTGAACACCAGGAGCGTAAACATCTACATTTTTTTGTCCATAATTTGTAAAAGATGCAGGTAGGTTTTCGTTATAACTAGAGCTCATAGCTCCAATAGTTAAAACATTGTCTACAAGTTCATTTACTTTGTCAGCTGTATCATTTGGCCAATTGCTTTTTACGTCAATATCTTTAACATCATTTCCAGCAGCATGTACTAATAATACATCATGTTGTTCAGCATATTTAAATGCTTCAAATACCCATTCTGGATTTGGTGACCAGCTTTTTCCAAAACTCATATTAATCACTTTCGCTCCATTATCAACTGCATATCTAATTGCTAAAGCAACATCTTTATCTCGCTCATCACCATCTGGTACAGCTCTTACTGACATTAATTTCGCATTATTAGCAACACCATTTAAACCAATACCATTATTACGAGTTGCTAAAATAATACCCGCAACGTGTGTACCGTGTGACTCAATTTCAGTAGATCCAATTACAAATTCGTTACCGTAATCTGTATCGTTCATATCTTCTGGGTTATCACCTACAATTTCTCTTCCATTAAAAGTGATATCGTAATTTTTATTTCTTTTTTGACCATCAAAATATTCTAAAAATGATTCCTCATCAAAACCTCTTCCTAATAATACTAAAATATCTCCTATTTGAGCTTGTAATTTTTGATCATCAGTTTTTACAGCTTGTAAGTCTTCCAATGTGAAACTATCTTTTCCTAAGAATTTTTTAATGTCATTGAAATTTCCTTCAATTTGTGTTAATCTTTCCATTGTTTTAAAATGGCGACCTCCTGAAGCTTCAAAAGCTTTTAAGTATTCTTGATATTTTTCAAATTCAGCTTTTTCTTCTGTGCTAACAGTTTCAATAGTTTTTCCTTCGAAAAGGTTTTTATATTTAGCATACAAACGCGTAATTTCTAATTGTTCAGGAGCATCAACACCATTTCCTCCTAAAAAGTTCCATCCATACACATCATCAACAAAACCATTTTTATCATCATCTATTTTATTTCCTGCAATTTCTTTTGGGTTTATCCAAAGTACATCTTTTAAATCTTCATGTTCAATATCAATTCCTGAATCAATAACTGCAACAATTACAGTTTCTCCTTTTTTTCCTTCTAAAAATTTGTAAGCTTTCTCTAAACTCATACCTGGGATGGTATCAGTTACTAAATCTGCATGCGCCCAGTGATCAAATGCTACTTCATCAATAGCTCCTTTTTTTGCAGAAATTGATACTGCTGTATCCATAGTAGGGACTGCTAAATTTTTAACAGAACCACAACTTGCTAATGTAACAGCTGCTACTGCTACAACACTAATTGATTTTAATATTCTCATTCTTTTTTTTATTTTAATTAAATACTTCGTTAAATTTATATGTTTGGTTTAATCGTACTCCTTTTTCTGTGTGTTTAACAGTACACAATTCATTTGCTGCATCATGTTCTAAAAACAAGACAAACTCTTTATCCGCAGCCATATTTAAGAATTTTATTTTCTCATCCATAGATAATAGCGGACGTGTGTCATAACTCGCAACGTATGGAAGTGGAATATGGCCAACTGTTGGTAATAAATCAGCTGTAAATACAATAGTTTTTCCTTGATATTGTATATGTGGTATCATTTGCTTTTCTGTATGACCGTCAGCAAATAAAATATCGAATCCTAATTCTGAATTTTGAACAAAATCGTTTGTAGGTAAATTCACGAAATTTAGCTGACCACTAGATTCCATTGGATTGATATTTTCTTTTAAAAATGAAGCTTTTTCTCTAATATTTGGTTCAACTGCCCATTTCCAATGGTTTTTATTGGTCCAAAATTTAGCATTTTTAAAAGCAGGCTCGTAACCTGTTTTATTCTTATTCCATTGTATGCTTCCGCCACAATGATCAAAATGCAAGTGTGTTAAAAAAATATCGGTAATATCATCTCTATGAAATCCATGTTTTGCTAAAGAAGAATCTAAAGAAAAACCTCCAAAAAAGTAGTAGTAACCAAAAAACTTGTCGGATTGTTTATTGCCTGTTCCGTTATCAATTAAAATAAGCCTGTTTCCGTCTTCAATAAGCATGCATCGCATACTCATATCTATCAAATTATTACTGTCGGCGGGGTTTGTTCGTTGCCAAATAACTTTAGGAACTACACCAAACATAGCACCACCATCTAGCTTGAAATTTCCTGTTTCAATAGGGTAAATCTTCATACTTAATCTTGTGAGCACAAATATACATGATTTTATACTTAAGAATATGTTAAAGAAAAGCAAAAACCTAAGCAAAATGCTTAGGTTTTTTTGAGGCATCGAGCGGATTCGAACCGCTGTAGGAGCTTTTGCAGAGCCCAGCCTAGCCACTCGGCCACGACGCCTTATTTGGATTGCAAATTTAAGTATTTTTAATAAGCTGACAAGTATTTTTTTAAATATTGTTTAAATAATGGTTTCTGGGTTAGTTTTAAAGGTTTAAAGTTTCCTAAATCCAATCCGAAAAATTAGAAAGTTAAAAAAGTTTTAATTACCTTTTTTTACTCATTTCAATAGTTACCATTGCTACATTACCTCCAATTGGTGGATTTAACTTAGACACAGCTACGTCGGCTTTTTTTACTATAGGAATTTCAACTAAAATTCTATCTAGTATTCGTTTAGCAACCTGTTCTAACAATTGAGAACGAATTGCCATTTCTTGCTTTACAATTTTATTTAAATGCACATAATCAACAGTATCATGAAGATTATCGGTTTTTGCTGACTTTGATAAATCTGCTTTTACAGAAACATCTACTCTATAGTCCGACCCTATTTTACCTTCTTCAACTAAACATCCATGATATGCATATATCCGTATGTTTTTAATTTTTATTGTTCCCATTTTAATTTGTAAAAAAATCAAAAATATTACTTAATGAACTTGTTGGCGCCTTATAAAACTCTGTGTATTTACATCTATCGCAAGTAACTGAAGTAAATTTCTCCGTTTGAATATCAAATATTTTAGATAAAGTGCCTCCTGTTGCCCGCATTTGACCAACTTCATACCTTTTATTTTTACATTTTGGACATGTATAATTCAATAATTCAGTACTCATAAGTTCAATTTTCACCAAATATACTAATTCACGTCTTTGTTTTATAGTTGTATTGCCAAAAAAAATCGATAATTTTGCAGCTTATTAGTTTTGTATTATGAATGAAGAAAAAAAGTCGCTAAATTTTTTAGAACAAATCATTGAAGAAGATTTAGCAAACGGTTTACCAAAAGAAAAACTACGTTTTAGATTTCCGCCTGAACCAAATGGTTATTTACACATTGGTCATGCTGCATCTATTTGTTTAAATTTTGGGTTAGGGTTAAAATACAACGCACCTGTTAATTTACGTTTTGATGACACAAACCCAGCAAAGGAGGAACAAGAGTATGTTGACTCTATAAAATATGATGTGCAGTGGCTAGGGTTTAAATGGGATAAAGAGTTGTATTCGTCTGATTACTTTCAGCAATTATATGATTGGACTTTGGAACTAATTAAGGAAGGAAAAGCCTATGTTGACAATCAAACTTCGGAAGAAATGGCAAAACAAAAAGGTACGCCAACTGAAGTAGGAACTAATAGCCCAAACCGTGATAGAAGTGTTGAAGAGAACTTAGAACTTTTCTTAAAAATGAAAAATGGCGAGTTTGAAGAAGGTTCTCATGTATTACGTGCTAAAATTGATATGAAACACGTAAATATGCATATGCGCGATCCAATTATGTATCGTATCCTTAAAAAGCGTCACCATAGAACAGGTGATGATTGGTGTATTTACCCAATGTATGATTGGACACACGGTGAATCTGATTACCTTGAACAAATTTCACATTCAATTTGTACACTAGAATTTAAAAGTCATAGAGATTTATATGATTGGTATGTAAACCAAGTTTATGACCCTTTAAAATTACAACCAAAACAACGCGAATTTGCACGTAGAAACTTAAGTTATACGGTAATGAGCAAACGTAAATTGTTGCAATTGGTTGAAGAAAAAATTGTTACAGCGTGGGATGATCCACGTATGCCTACAATTTCAGGCTTACGAAGAAGAGGTTATACTCCTGAATCTATTAAAATATTTAGTGAAACCGCTGGAATTTCCAAACGAGATAATGTGACTGACGTTGCGTTATTGGAACATTGCATAAAAGACGATTTAAACAAAACAGCGCCAAGAGTTCTAGCTGTTTTAGATCCGGTAAAAGTAATAATTACCAATTATCCAGAAGAAAAAGAGGAGTTTTTAGATGCCAATTATAACGATTATGAAGATGGTTTTGGTAGTAGAGCAGTCCCTTTTTCTCGTGAAATATATATTGAAAAAGAAGATTTTAGAGAAGAAGCTAACAAAAAATTCTTTCGCTTAAAATTAGGAAGCGAAGTGCGTTTAAAAAATGCTTATATAATTAAAGCTGAAAGTTGTTTAAAAGATGAAAATGGTGAAGTAACTGAAATTTATTGTACTTACGATGACGATTCTTTAAGTGGAAGTGGTACAGAAGCTAGTAAACGTAAAGTAAAAGGTACTTTACATTGGGTTTCTGCAAAACACGCTATAAAAGCTGAAGTTAGAGTGTACGATCGTTTATTTACCGATGAAGCACCTGACGGGCATAAAGACAAAGATTTTAAAGAATTTTTAAACCCAGATTCATTAACTATTATTGATGCTTTTGTGGAACCTAGTTTAAAAACTGCTAAAAATTTAGATAGATTTCAGTTTCAACGTTTAGGGTATTTTTGTGTTGATAAAGATACAACTTCAACTAAATTAGTGTTTAACAGAACAGTTCCTTTAAGAGATAGTTGGGCAAAAATGGACAACTAATTTTAAACCTTTATACTATAAAACAGTCTTATAACCAAACTTTAAAACTTTAGTTATGAGACTTTTTTTTGTTGTATTAATTACCGTAGTATTATCATTTTCTTTATGCTCTTGTTTTACAACAGCAAAAGTAGCTCCAACAAAAGTAGTTGTAGTAAAAAAATTACCTAAATCTCATAAAGTTGTTTTTATAAAAGGACAACGTTATTACGCTTGGAACGGCAAAAATTATAGAAAAACCAATAAAGGATATGTTGTGGTTCGATTTTAATTAATTACTAATGTTTTTAAAATAGCTTCTAACTCAAACATATAATCGCGTTTGTTAATAGACGGCGCATAGGTTAAACCTTCAACCACTACTAATCTATTATTTACTTTATCAACTACAGAATAACTCAAAAATGGACCCGCCATATAAACTCCTTTAACTTCCCATTTTCCTCTAGTTTCAAAGGCTTTTTTACCATCTAATTCTACTTCAAAAACATGTGGTGTGTAAGCTTCCTCAGTCATCATGTAAGAATCTTCAACTTGACCAGGAATGTATTTTTTACCAAACGCATCTCTATTTGCTACAATTGTATTTCCTTTTTCATCTTCTTCTGAAGTAATAGGAACAGTATAACACATTAACTCCATACTATTTCCTCCAAATAAATGATAACGGTACCAAACAAATTCGCCATTATCTTCTACTTTACTATAATTACGAGGTATTTTTAATGAAAATCCTTGCTTATTAAAAGTTTCAATCGCTGAAGGTTCCCAGTATTTTTTAAGAATTTTCAACCTAACTGCTCTTAAATCTGAATCTTTAAATTCTGAAACAATTTTTGAACTATTTTCTTGAATCACATTTATCAAATCTTCTTTACTTTTACCTGTAATAGTAATTATTTTTTGAGGTGCTGCGTAAACATCGGTGGCTACTGTAAAAGAATTTTCATCAGCTAAACCAACCTTTAAAATACCTCTGCTAGCTTTAAACATACTTCCAAAATTTTCTAAAGGCACTTGAGATACTTCAAACTGAGATTCGGGTTGCGGTAATCCTAAAACTGGTTCTGCAATAAATTTTCGTAATTCATCACCAATTTCACCTTGCCACTCGCTATTTTTCATTACAATCAATAAGTTGTTAATTCTGCCATTTGCATTCATTAATACTCTTTGATTGTTTCCTGAATTACAAGAAATAAAAAAAGAAACTATAACTAAAAGGATTCCTATTTTTTTCATTTATGCTTTATTTTTAACTGATTAGATGTTGTTCAATATTAATATTTTTCTCGAAGGAAAAGTCTAATATGCTCTTATCATCCTTATTTATTAAATATTTTTAATTTGATTCCCGGTTGTAAGCTTTTAACACTCCAAATATTGTTCCAATCTTTAATATTTTGAACAGAAACATTTACATATTTTTGAGCAATTAACCATAAAGAGTCGCCAGATTTTACTGTATAAGTATTAAATTCACCTTTTGGTATAGCTGTTTTTGAAGTAGTTTTTGTTTGTTTTGAAGTAGTTGTTACATTCAATCTTCTTGGATAAATAGTTAAACGTTGCCCAATTCGTAAATTAGTACTTCGCATATTATTCCACTGCTTAATTTTTGAAACTGAAACACCATACTTATCTGCTATTTTCCCTAAAAAATCACCGCTTTTAACCTTGTAAGTAATTCTATTATTCATTTCAATATACTCCGGTAACGGTTTTTCTCGTTTCGCTTCTTCAGCACTGGCATACGCATAAATTTGCTGTTCATTACTAACAAAATTTCCAATATCTTTAACAGGTAAAGCAAGCGTATAATTTTTCTCTTTTATATAAGGAATGATATCTAATTTATATTGCGGATTTAAAAACTGAAGTACCTCTATATCAACATTTAACGTTTCGTAAATTTGCTCAAAAGTTAATTGTCTTTTTACCTGAACTGTATCTGTTTCAAAATACATCAATGAACTTTCTTTTGCTTTTATATTATGCTCGTTTGCATATTCAAAAATGTACAATGTTGCATAAAAAGCAGGAACATACCCTGCCGTTTCGCGGGGTAAATTATGACGAATATTCCAGTAATTTTTACTTCCTCCTGAACGTCTTATCGCTTTATTAACATTCCCGGGTCCAGAATTATAAGCCGCTAAAGCTAAATCCCAATCTCCAAAGATGTTATATAAACTAGATAAGTATTTACACGCTGCTTCTGTGGCTCTATAAGGATCTGAACGTTCATCAACATACGAACTTACATCTAAATCGAATTGTTTCCCTGTTTGATACATAAATTGCCACAAACCTGTTGCTCCAACTCGTGAACGTGCTCTTGGTTTTAAAGCCGACTCTACAATAGCCAAATATTTCATTTCTAAAGGAATATCGTACTTATCTAATTGCTCTTCAAACATAGGGAAATAATAACGCGCCTTTTCCATTAAATTTGAAAAAGAAGACTTTCTTCGTATTAAGTACGTTTTAATTATTTGCTCTAATTGCGGATTATATTCAATATGAAATGGTGTTTTACTGTCTAAAACTTTCAACCGCTCTTTTAGTAATTCGGTTGGTAATTCGTCTAGTTCAGTAATTAAAATTTCATCATCTTTTAATACATATTGTATCGTATCATACAATGGTGAATTTATCAATTCATTCAACCATAAACTATCAATTAAAGTAGCTTCTTTATGAATTTTTAAACTTAATGAATCTGATTTTGTAAAAAATAAAGTGTCTACATCTGAAAACATTTCTTGCGTGTCTTCAATTTTTTGAAGTGCTAAAGTATCGGTATCTGTTTGTGAAAAACCTATACTAAAAACTAATAAAAAGGCTATGCATACTATTTTATTCATTGAACTATTATTCATTTAAAAGTTTTGAAATTTCATCGAAATTAGGAGCTAAAATAATTTCAATTCTTCTGTTTTTAGCTTTTCCTTCAATTGTATTATTGGTATTAACAGGAACAAATTCTCCTCTTCCTGCAGCTGTTATTTGAGTTGGGTTTACTCCTTTATCTTTTAAAATTCTCACAATAGCTGTGGCTCTTTTAACCGATAAATCCCAGTTATCTAACAATACTGAGCTTACATAAGGATCATTATCTGTATGCCCTTCAATTAACACATTAATATCTGAATTTTCAGATAAAACACTTGCCAATTGCTCTACCGCTTTCTTACCATCTGTTCCTACAGCCCAACTTCCTGAATTAAACAATAGTTTATTTTCCATAGAAACATAAATTTTGCCGTTTTTATGAACTACTGTTAACCCTTTACCTTCAAAATTATGCAATGCATTTGAAATCGCATTTTTTAGTTGTTGCATCTGTGCCTCTTTAGCATCAATTAAGTTTTGAAGTTCATTAATTTGTTGAGAACGTTTATGTAACTCTTTTTGAAGTTCTTCCAATCGAGCACTTTCCAGCGCCATTTTTTGTTCTTTAGCTTCTAGCTCAAGTAAAAGTTGTTGATTTTTTTCAGCTTGTTCTGCCAATTTTTTTGAACTTTGAGAAGAAAGTGCCTTGTATGATTCGTCTAAATTTTTGTATTTATGTTGAAGTGAAGTAAACTCCGTATCTAAAATTTCTTTTTGAGTTGACAATTCCGAAAATTCACTTTTAAGTTTTTCTAATTCAGTATCAACCACTTTTTTTGAAGCTAATAAATCGTCTTTTTCTTTAATTAAATCTGAATTTGATGATCGTAAATTAGAATACTTACCCTCTAATTCCTGATACAATTTTTTTGAAACACATGAATTTAATGTGAACATTATAACGAATACAACTATTATTTTTTTAAACATATTGAGATTTAATAATTTAATCAATTTCTACAACTATTGGACAATGGTCTGAATGTTTTGCTTCAGGTAAAATATAAGCTCTTTTAATTCTGTCTTTTATTGGCTCACTAACCATATTATAATCTATTCGCCAACCTTTATTATTATTTCTAGCATTGGCTCTGTAACTCCACCACGAATAATGATGTGGTTCTTTATTTAAATGACGGAATGAATCAATAAAACCGCTATCAATAAAATTTCCTAGCCAATCTCTTTCCTCTGGTAAAAACCCTGAAACACCTTTCATTTTTGGATTGTGAATATCAATTTCTTCGTGACAAATATTATAATCTCCACAAATAATAATATTTGGTATTTCTTGCCTTAAATCGTTTACATATTGCTGAAATTCAGCCATATAATTAAATTTAAAGTTAAGTCTTGCGTCATTAGTTCCTGATGGTAAATACAAACTCATTACTGAAACATCATCAAAATCTACACGTAAATTTCTACCTTCAAAATCCATGGTTTCTATCCCAGTTCCATATTCAATATGGTTGGGTTGGGTTTTAGATAATATAGCAACACTACTATACCCCTTTTTTTGAGCTGAAAACCAATAATGAAATGGGTAGCCTGCTTCTTCAAATAAACTTAAATCTAATTGCTCTTTGTGTGCTTTTGTTTCCTGAATACAAACTACATCGGCATTTGTAGCAATTAGCCAATCTATAAAGCCTTTTTTTAAAGCAGCTCTTATTCCATTAACGTTGTATGATATAATTTTCATTAAGTTTTATTTAAACCCTAAAAAAAGGAGCAAAGTTGTTGTTTTATTTTTAGTCAAATTTCATTTCTGGAATTTCTCCTTCAATAATTAAATCACCTTCTGTTGCTGCTTTAATTTCTTCAACAGTAACCCCTGGAGCTCTTTCAATTAAATAAAAAGCATTATTTTTTATTTCTAAAACAGCTAAATTAGTTACTACTTTTTTAACACAATTTACACCTGTTAATGGCAAAGAACAGCTTTTCAATATTTTTGATTCACCTGCTTTATTTGTGTGCATCATTGCTACAATTATATTTTCTGCAGAAGCTACTAAATCCATTGCTCCACCCATTCCTTTGACTAATTTTCCTGGAATTTTCCAATTTGCGATGTCTCCATTTTGAGCAACTTCCATGGCTCCTAAAACTGTTAATTGAACGTGTTGACCACGAATCATAGCGAAACTTAATGCTGAATCAAATAAAGAGCCTCCCTGTAAAATAGTAACAGTTTGTTTACCTGCATTTATTAAATCTGCATCTTCTTCTCCTTCAATAGGAAAAGGTCCCATTCCTAACAAGCCATTTTCAGATTGAAATTCAACATCTATGTTTTTAGGTACGTAATTGGCAACTAAAGTTGGTATTCCAATACCTAAATTTACATACCAGTTATGTTGTAATTCTTGTGCAATTCTTTGCGCTATTTGTTGTTTTGATAAAGCCATGACTTAAGATTTTGGAGTTACTGTACGTTGTTCAATTCTCTTTTCGTAATCTTTTCCTTGAAATATACGTTGAACAAAAATACCAGGAATATGAATTTGATTTGGATCTAATTCACCAGCCTCAACCAATTCTTCAACCTCAGCAACTGTAATTTTTCCTGCCATTGCCATCATTGGATTAAAATTACGAGCCGTTCCTTTAAAAATTAAATTACCTGCTGTATCTCCTTTCCAAGCTTTTACAAATGCAAATTCTGGGTCAAAAGCATGTTCTAATATATGCATTTTACCGTTAAATTCTCTTGTCTCTTTACCTTCAGCAACTTCGGTTCCATAACCTGCAGGCGTATAAAAAGCTGGTATTCCAGCTCCTGTAGCTCTACATCTTTCTGCTAAAGTTCCTTGAGGAATTAATTCTACATCAAGCTCACCTGAAAGCATTTGACGTTCAAATTCATCATTTTCTCCTACGTATGAAGAAATCATTTTTTTTATTTGACGTTTTTGTAATAATAACCCCAATCCAAAATCATCAACTCCTGCATTGTTAGAGATACACGTTAAATTACTAACATCTAATTTTACTAGTTCTGAAATACAGTTTTCCGGTATTCCACACAAACCAAAACCACCAAGCATAAAAGTCATTCCGTCTTCTACACCTTGTAAAGCTTCTTGTGCATTATTTACTACTTTATTTATCATAATTCAATTATTAAAATTCTGG
>NZ_CALAEQ010000227.1 GCF_937891065.1 uncultured Lutibacter sp.
GAGTATAGAAATGGAAAATTAAATGAAAATTCAAAACTATCCTTTATATTTAAATATAATATTGCCTATTTATCAAAACCAAATGATGAAATCCAAAGTTTTATAGATTTTAATAGTAATCAAAATATTGATGTAATTCATTATAAAAATAGTAATTATAAAACGATTACTTCATTTGATAAATTGTTAAAACCAACTTATTTAATTCAAACTGATACCATCTTAGGATATGAATGTTTAAAGGCAGAATTTTCATATTTTTCTAATAAAATAGAAGTTTGGTACACTAATAAGAGTAATGTAAAGGGTTCTCCTTATAAAAAATATCTTCCATCAAAATCAGCATTGGTTTTAAAAATTGTTATCAATGGAAATAGAGAAATTGTTGCTAGTAAGATTGTAGAAGAAGCTGTTTTTAATGATTCTTATTATTCTATTAGTAAATCAAAAGAAATTTCAGAATCTGAATTTGAAGAATTAAAAATTAAATCTAGATATACTACATTATCTGTTTTTTCAGAAGAGATAATAAATTTTGACCCTTCCATTAAAACTACATCAATTGATAATTCGAATGACAAAATATATCGCTTTTCAAATGGCTCTGTAATTTTAAAGAAAGTGAAATTACCAAATGTAGTAAAGCAAAATGCTCAAATTTATGCCACATTAACAAACTCCTCCAATGGCGATGCATACGATAGAACGGGTTCGGTATTTATTATTCCTGTTGATGATGATAAGCAAAATATGCTTGATGGTTTGTTGAATGGTGTAGATAAGTTGCCAAAACTAATTGATAATAAGGGTGAAGAATATCAAGGCATTTTGAGTAATGAAAATTACAATACACCTATTGAACTAATGCGGTTTTTTACTTCTTTTGGAGTAGGGCATTTTAATAACTTAAGAGTGATTAATAATTATCCTTGGAGAAACGAAGTTGTTTATAAGCAGGAGGTTTCTGCATTAATTCCAACAAATCAAGAAGAAGTTTGGGTTGGTGTATTTATAGGTAATTATGATAAAGGTGGGCATAAAGTAAGTTTGGATTTGGATTTTTATCCTGCTTTTGAAGAAAATGAAACTGCAGATAGATGGATACAACCTGTTTTTAATACCGTTAACATTTTAGAAATGTCTGGACAAAATTATGGTCGATTATTTAAAAATGACACATTAAAAATAGCTGTTACGATTCCGGATAATATTAAAAACCATAAATTATTATTTACTTCAACAGGCCATGGAGGTTGGGGTGGAGGAGATGAGTTTAACCAAAAGTTAAATGAAGTTTATGTTGATGGAAAGTTGGTTTATAGTGTAATTCCATGGAGAACGGATTGTGCTACTTATAGATTAAGTAATCCAGCTTCAGGTAATTTTGGCAATGGACAATCTTCTAGTGATTTTAGTAGATCTAATTGGTGCCCTGGAACATTATCACCACCTTATATTATTCCTTTATCATATTTAAAACCTGGTAAGCACACTATTGAAGTTCTTATAAAGCAAGGTGACGACGAAGGATCAAGCTTTAATCATTGGAGTATTTCAGGAATTTTAATTGGTGATAATAAATAAAATCAAATATTATACGTATTCCAACGCCTTTTTTCACGAACGAGCATAGACTTAAATTTTTGAGGAACTTCAATTTTTAAGACTATAATTTCAAAAGATTTTGGGTGTAAAAATTTCAGTTCAGATGCACATAAAAAAAGCCCTTTACCCTTGTGAAGGGTTTCTTTATTTCCATACAATTTATCTCCTAAAATAGGATGCCCAATAGATGCTAAATGAATACGAATTTGATGTGTTCTACCTGTTTTTGGTGAAACTTTTAAGAAACTTAATTGTTGGTATTTTAAAGAGTTTACTATTTTAATAATTTCAAAACTTGTTTCAGCTTCCTTATTTTCAATAGGTGTGCTAATAATTTGATTGGTATGAACTTTCCCAATTACAATAGTGCAATATTTTTTTTGAATTGTTTGATTCTTAAATTGATTTCCTAATTCAATTTGAGCAGTTTTAGTTTTGGCAATTAATAACAATCCAGAAGTTTGGTTGTCCAATCTATGCACTGGTGTTGGCCAAGGTAAACTATCTTTTGAGTTACTTTTTTTTAAATTAAAAGGTAATGCGTTATAAATAGTTTTATAAGCATTTCCGCTAACCGATAATCCTGCAGGTTTATTTATAACAGCCATTTCGTGGTCTTCATAAATTACTTCTAAAGAACATTCAAAGACTTTTGGTTGAGTTTGTGGTATTTCAAGAAGGTCTAACACAAAGCCACTTTGAACCCATGTCCCAGTTTGTGCAATTTTTCCGTTTGCAATAATTTGCCCTCTTTTAATCGCTTTTTTTACCCCAGCATTAGACGGAATATATAAATTGAAAATTGTTGGAGCGTATTCTTGTAAACGAATATTTTCTATGCCTTTTGGTACAATATGAGAATGGATAGTTTTAATAATTTGGCTTTTTGGTTAGTTAATGTTTTAATAAAAGACGATACTAAAATAATAAAGTTACACTTACATTAGTTTTAAACTACTAATAATTTGTTAAAGTGTAAATAATTGATAATTATGGAGTTATACTATAATAATTGATTTTTATAAAGTAATTGAATAATCTCTTTATAATCGAAGGATAATTTTAATTTTATGGCTTCATGATATGAAAACCAATTATAATCTAAAACTTCTAATTCTTGTAACTTAATTTCGCCATTCCAGTTTCCCAAAAAACGATAATAGCTTCTATCTTGCCAAACGCCGGTTTTTAAAATTGAAGTAGGTGAGAAGTTTAAATTACATTCTTCTTTTACTTCTCTTATTACATTTTGCTCAGCGGTTTCACCTTTTTCAGCTCTTCCGCCTGGGCAACCCCAAAATTCAGGATAATTTTCAGTATAATTAGAACGTTGAAGTAGTAGTATTTTTTTATTTTGAAGTATAACGCCTGATGCAGCTAAAATCATAACTAAGTTAGTTTTTAATAATTACACCTAATGTTGCTGTTTCACCAGTTGTAATATTCCAATTTTTAGCAGATAATATTGTGCCATTTTCATCATAAAGAATGACTTCGGCAGTATTTGGGCCTGAAAATCCTTGATTCAAAGCTTGAAAATCTATTCTGTTATAGCCTTTTTCTAAATTTAGATGCATAACATAATAATTAGATTTTAAACCAATATTTGAGCTCACAACTTTTTCATTTACATAAATTTTAATCCTGTCACCATCAACATAGCTGTGATCTCTGCACTCAATTTTAACCATTTTTGTTGAACTAGTAACGGTTCCTAAGCTAACAGTACTTTTTAATTTTTGATGTGTTACATCTTTACCTTTCCAATATTTTTTTCCAATAATATCTCTATTTTCAGGTAATTCTTCTAATAAAAAATTTTGAGTTTGAGCTGTAGGTTTATTTTTATTTAAATTTTTATCAATAGCATCAGTATTTAATTTATTTTCATTTCTAAGGTCTAAATCTATAATTGGTTGTATTTTATTAGTGGCTGAAGTTGCTTTTAATTGATAATTTCCTTTAATAGTATTAATTTCTGTATCAATTTTTTTTGTAGTGTCATTTTGTGAAAATAACGCAGCAGAACTAAAACTAATTAGAAAAATCAAAAAAAGTGATTTTAGGGTGTTATTCATTTTTTATATTTAGATTTTAGTATCAACAAAAAAAGTGCCACTTATTTAAGCAAGTACTATAAAAAGTAAAAATAATAAAAAAAGCCTCAATTAGTATTGAGGCTTTGTATTAATTGTTTGTTAAACTATCTTAATTAATTAAAAATTTAAAAGAATAATAATTACCATTTGTATTTTTAACTTTTAAAATATAAATACCTTTTTGCAGTATGTTTAATGGTATTTGTTCAGCAATTTCTAGAGTTTTAAATACTTTTTGTCCAAATAAATTGTAAACTTCTACTTTATTGATTTCATTTAAATTTTGAACATTTTTAAAGTATAAAATATTGTTGTTTACATAAAAGTTATTTGATGCAACATTCTCAATTTTTTCAACTTTAAGTGTGTTGTAAGTAAATAAATTTAAAATTTCTGCATCTGTTAAAACAGATTGATATATTCTAACATCATCTAAATCACCTAGAAAATAGCCATTCTCAGGGTAGTTGTAGCTACCAAAATATTGAGCAGTTCTAAACAATCTTGTTGGTGTGAACCCATTGAAAGTGCCTATTAATTCTCCATTTTTATATGCTTTCATTAGCCCAACTGCATCAACTGTGCAAGTAATCATTGTCCATGAGTTTAGTGTTAATGGACTATTTGGGTAGTTAGTGAGATCATTACAATAAAAAAGATATTTTGTACTGCCATCAAGTGTGTGAAACATAAATGTATTAGTCGTAGATAGATTACCTATATATATGTTGTTATTATTCCTGCCTACAGCGAGATCCATTACTACTCCCCAGTTATTAAATTTCTCCCATTTTACCCAGAGGTTAAAACTCATTGGGCCTCCATTTTCCCAATCTCCTATATCTATATAATCATTATTCGCATTGCCGTGATAATGATAGGCACTATCAGGATTTCCAAATCTGTCAGCTGTAAGTGTTGGACCAAAAACTGTTCCGTGATGATTATTACCACTTTCATCATTGGCATTTCCATTAAATGGGTAATAAGCTACTAGACCTTTAAACTCATTTTTAATTTCTTCTTGCGTTAGGGCTTTGTTATAAATTTTAATATCATCTATCTTTCCTTTAACAAATCCGTCATAATTATTTGCAGGATTTCTTTGTCCAATAAATAAATCACTTGTGCTAGAAATTAGGTTAGTTGTTCCTTGTGGCGTCTTTGTTTGTTCTATGCCATTAATATAAATTTTTCCAACACCATTGTTAAAAGTTCCTGTTAGCATTATCCACTGGTTACTATAAGTATTAAAAGAACTAACATTATAGCCTCCTCCTCCAACATTTAGAGATAATTTACCTCCACTATTACCAGGGTCATTGGTAAATATTAATTCATAACCATTTTCTACATCAAAACCCCCTTTAGAAATCCCTTTCCATAAATTACTAGTGTCTGGATTGTCATTATATAACCACATATTTATGGAGAGTTCATTGCCTGTAATATCTAAAGAACTGCTATTAGTTACTTGAATAAAATCGTCAATACCATCAAATTCATAAGCGCTATCTGTAGAACCAAATCTGTCAGTAGTTAAAGTTGCTCCGTTAACAGTTCCGTGGTTTGCATTCCCACTTTCATCATTTGCATTACCGTTAAAAGGGTAATAAGCAACTAAATTTTGTGTATTTACTGTCAAAAAAGAACATCCAAATAATAGCAAAAAAAGTAATTTTTGTTTCATAACTTAAATTTTTAAAATTAAAATTATGGGGTATCTATAAAATTACTAAGAGAACTTTAAGAATATTATGATTTTTATCATAAAACAAAAAAAAACCATAGCACATGCTATGGTTTTTTTTATAGATGATTAAATGATTTATTTTATCATTTGAAAACTACGTTTAATAAATTTAGTTAACTCTTCACCATGTAATAGGTTTTGAGAAAGTTTTGCTAAATCAAAAGCTTGTTTTATTAAAGCTTCTTGTTTCTTTTTAGTTTTAGTGGCTAAAATTTTACCAACTAATTCGTTATTTGTATTTACCACTAAATTATACATATCAGGAAAATTACCCATTCCCATCATTCCACCACCACCTGAAGCTTGCATTTCTTTCATTCTACGCATAAATTCAGGCTGCGTAATAATAAACGGATTTGCACTTGAATCCATTGCTTCCAACTGTACAGTGTATGTTTCTTTTGGAATAGTTTCTTCAATTAATGGTTTTAAAGTTTCTTTTTCTTCATCAGAAAGTTTACTGATTGAAGTTTCTTCTTTTTTAATTAAGTTTTCAATATGATCACCATCAACTCTTACAAATTGTACATTTTCTTTTGCTCCTTCTAATTTTTGAATGAAGTGAGAAACTATTGGAGAATCTAACAATAAAACTTCATATCCTTTTTCTTTAGCAGCTTCAATATAACTGTGTTGCGCTTTTTCATTTGAAGCATATAACACAATTAATTTTCCATCTTTATCTGTTTGAGCAGGTTTAATTTTTTCTTCTAACTCTGAAAAAGTAAAGTAGGTTTTGTCAACAGTTGGGTATAATGCAAATTTGTCAGACTTTTCGAAGAATTTATCTTCTGAAAGCATTCCATATTCAATAATAATTTTAATATCATCCCACTTTTCTTCAAAAGCTTTACGATCATTTTTAAATAAACTAATCAATTTATCAGCAACTTTTCTTGTAATGTAACTTGCTATTTTTTTAACAGCTCCATCAGCTTGTAAGTACGAACGTGAAACGTTTAAAGGAATATCTGGAGAATCAATTACACCACGTAACATTTGTAAAAAGTCTGGTACAATTCCTTCAACGTTGTCAGTTACAAATACTTGATTCTGATATAGTTGTATTTTATCTTTTGTTGGATCTAAGTTTTTATTCAACTTTGGAAAATATAAAATTCCAGTTAAATTAAACGGATAATCTACATTTAAATGAATGTTGAATAAAGGTTCTTCAAATTGCATTGGATACAATTCTCTGTAGAATGATTTATAGTCTTCATCTTTTAAATCGGCAGGAAGTTTTGTCCAAGCCGGATTTGGATTATTTACAATATTAGCAACCGTAATTGTTTCTGCTTTTGCATCTTCAGCAGCATCTTCAGCTAAAGGCAATGTTTCTTCGCGTGTTCCAAATTTAATTGGAATAGGCATAAACTTGTTGTATTTATTTAAAAGCTCTGTAATTTTACGTTCTTCTAAAAATTCTAATGAATCGTCATCAATATGTAAAACAATTTCAGTACCTCTTTCTTTTCTCTTTGTTTCTTCTAAAGTATATTCTGGACTTCCATCACATTCCCAACGTACAGCTTTTGAACCTTTTTGAAAAGATTTAGTAAAAATTTCTACTTTGCTGGCTACCATAAATGAAGAATAGAAACCTAAACCAAAATGACCAATAATTCCAGAGTCTTCAACTTTATCTTTGTATTTTTCAACAAATTCTTCAGCTCCAGAAAAAGCAACTTGGTTAATGTATTTTTCAACCTCTTCCCCAGTCATTCCAACTCCTTGGTCAATAATTCTAATTTCTTTTTTTTCTTTATCAATTTTAACTTCAATAATTGGACTTCCAATGTCTCCTTTAATTTCGCCTAAAGTTGATAAGTGTTTTAATTTTAAAGTTGCATCAGTTGCATTTGAAATTAATTCACGTAAAAATATTTCGTGATCTGAATACAAGAATTTTTTTATAATGGGAAAAATATTTTCAGCCGTTACATTAATACTTCCTTTTGTCATATCTTAAGTTTTTAATTTTAATATTTATGTTATTTGTTAGTCAAAAAAAATACCAAACTTATTTCTGTGACAAACTGACACTTTGAAAATAAATACATAAATTGTGAATTATAAAAAAAGTATCATGACTCAATATGATTATGTAATTATTGGAAGCGGTTTTGGAGGCTCAGTAAGCGCATTACGATTGTCTGAAAAAGGTTATAAAGTGTTGGTGATTGAAAAAGGGAAATGGTTTAAAAGTGAAGATTTTCCGAAGACTAATTGGGAATTAAAAAAATGGCTATGGGAACCAAAATTTAGGTTAAGAGGATTTTTTAAAATGACTTTTTTAAATCATGTTACAGTGCTTTCGGGTGTTGGGGTAGGTGGAGGCTCCTTAACTTATGCCAATACGCTTCCAATTCCTAAACAAAATTTTTTCACAACAGGAAGTTGGGCAACCTTAAATAATTGGGAAGAGAAGTTAAAGCCATATTACCAAACAGCTTATAAAATGTTGGGAGCTGCTAAAAATCCAAAATTACACGCCACTGATTTAACAATACAGCAAATAGCAAAAGATATTGGAAAAGAAGGTCATTTTGAAGCTACGAAAGTAGCTGTTTATTTTGGTGAAGCTGGAAGAAAAGTAGAAGATCCTTATTTTAATGGTAAAGGACCTAATAGAACTGGATGTACACATTGTGGCGCCTGTATGACAGGTTGTAGATATAATGCCAAAAATACATTGGATAAAAATTATTTGTTTTTAGCACAACAGCTTGGAGCTGAGATTTTAGCTGAAAAAGAAGTTTTTAATGTTTCTTTTTTAATTTCTGAGGATGGATCTGATGGGTATAAAATTGAATTTAAATCAAGTATTGGAAAAAAGCAATTAGAAAGCGTAACTGCAAAAGGTGTTATTTTTTCAGGAGGTGTTGTTGGAACGGTTCCATTATTATTAAAACTAAAAGAAAATTCGCTACCAAATTTGTCAGACTATGTTGGAAAAAATATTCGTACAAATAATGAATCTTTAATAGTAGTAACTTCCACAGTTAAAAATCCGAAAGATTATTCAAAAGGATTGGCTATTGGTTCTATTTTACATTCCGATGAAAATAGTCATTTGGAGCCAGTTCGTTATGGTGAAGGTTCTAGTTTTTTTAGGCTATTAACAATGCCGTTAGTTTATCATAAATATTCACTATTTAGGTTGTTAGGAATTTTTGGTTTGGTGCTAAAAAAACCAGTAATACTATTAAAAACTATATTTGCTAATAATTATGCAAAACGATCAACCGTTTTATTGTTTATGCAAACTTTAGATAGTACGCTTAGGATAAAACTAGGGAAAATTACTAAAATGAAAACTGAGCAAGAAGATGGCCCAAAACCAAAAGCATTTATTCCTGAAGCACTAAATTTTGGTAAAATATTTGGGAAGAAAGTAAAAGGAATTCCATATGCTAATATTACAGATGTATTACTTGGAACACCCACTACAGCTCATATTTTGGGTGGAGCAGTGATGGGAGAAAATACTTCAAATGGAGTTATAGACAAACATTGTAAAGTGTTCGGGTACAAAAATATGCTAGTTTGTGATGGTTCTATGATTTCAGCAAATCCAGGTGTAAACCCATCATTATCAATAACAGCTATTGCCGAATATGCAATGGATAAAATTCCTAATAAAGAATCTTAATTATTTTTAAAATGAAAGAAACAGACGATTATATATTAGTTGACGGATTTAAACATATAAGTTATAAACACGAAACATTTTCTGAAATTGAAATGATTGATAAATCGAAGAGGCTTTATGAATGGATGGATAAACGAAGATCCGTTCGTCATTTTTCAGATAAACCAATTCCAATTGAAGTTATTGAAAATATTATTAAATCAGCATCTACGGCTCCTTCTGGCGCGAACAAGCAACCTTGGACATTTTGTGTTGTAAAGAATTCTAAAATAAAGAAAAAAATTAGAGAAGCTGCGGAAGAAGAAGAACGAAAAAGTTACAATGAGAGAATGAGTGATGAATGGTTGGAAGATTTAAAACATTTAGGAACTGATGCTAATAAACCTTTTTTAGAGATAGCTCCTTATTTAATTATTGTTTTTAAACGACCTTTTGAATACGGTAAGAACGATGAAAAACTTCAAAATTATTATGTGAATGAATCTGTTGGTTTGGCTTGTGGTTTTTTAATTTCGGCTATTCATAATGCAGGATTGGTAACTTTAACACATACACCAAGTCCAATGCGATTTTTAGAAAAAATATTGGAAAGACCAACAAACGAAAGAGCTTTTTTATTATTACCTGTAGGTTATGCTGCTGATAATGCGTATGTACCGGATATTGGGAGAAAACCACTTGATGAGGTTATGAAAATTTACTAAAAAAAGCAGCTTTAAGCTGCTTTTTTTAGTAACATAAATTATTTTCTATTTTTAACATGTTCTTCTAGCCATTGATCTTGTTCCCATAACATATGAAAAACAGATTCTTTAGCTCTATACCCGTGACTTTCTTTAGGTAACATTACCAATCTAACTGGTGCACCCAATCCTTTTAAAGCATTAAAATAACGCTCGCTTTGTAATGGATAAGTTCCAGAGTTATTATCTGCCTGACCGTGAATTAACAATAAAGGTGTTTTCATTGTATCAGCATGCATAAATGGTGACATCGTATTGTAAATTTCTGGTGCTTCCCAATAATTTCTTTCTTCACTTTGGAATCCAAAAGGAGTAAGCGTTCTATTGTATGCTCCACTTCTTGCAATTCCAGCTGCAAATAAATCAGAATGCGCCAATAAATTTGCAGTCATAAATGCTCCATAAGAATGACCACCAACAGCAACTTTATTTCTATCAATATATCCTAAATTATCAACTGCATCGATAGCTGCTTTTGCGTTAGAGACTAATTGTTTAATAAATGTATCATTAGGTTCAATATCTCCTTCACCAACAATTGGAAAAGAAGCATCATCTAAAACAACATATCCTCTAGTTACCCAATATACTGGAGAACCATACCAAGGATAAGTAAATTCATTAGAATTTGATGTACTTTGTCCAGCACTACTTTTATCTTTAAATTCTTCAGGATATGCCCACATAATCATTGGGTATTTTTTTCCTTTTTCAAAATTAGTAGGTAAGTACATCGTTCCAGATAATTCTAAACCATCTTCACGTTTATACTTAATAACTTCTTTATGTACATTTTGAATACTCTTAAAAGGGTTTTCAAATGTTGTAAGTGAAATTAGTTTTGCTCCTTTTTTAATGTTTCTAATATAGTAATTAGGATATTCGTTTTTAGATTCTATTCTAACAACAATTTCTCCTTTTTTCATATTAAGAGCATATGAAAGATCTTCAATTTTATCTGTTAATTTAGATTGATATAATCTTTTAGTTTTTAATGTTTTTAGGTTCATTTCATCAACAAAAGGAAATTTTCCTTCTTTACTAAATCCATCACCAATTAAATATGCGTTGTTTTTTACCAAGTCCAAAGTATATCTTCCAAATTCATTCTTTTTAGTTACAAAATTTCCTGGATTGTTATATTTATCTTGATAATTTCTATCTGAAATAATAACAGGTTTTACGTTTGAATTTGAAGGATTGAAAAGGTATGATTTTGTGTTTCTAGTATTCCACCAGTAATCCTGTCCAATGGCTGTGGTATTGTTTCCCCATTCAATTCCTGCAAATCGCCCTATAGTTTTAAGGATTGAATTTTCTTTTCCAGTAAATGGAGCATTCAATTCAAATACTTCATCTCTAAAATCAACTTCTTTATCAGGATCTCCACCATCTAATGCTTCACACCAAAAAATAGTTGCAGGCTTATCATCTCTCCAAGAAAGGCTTCTTTTACCTTTTCTTACAGCCATAAATCCTTGAGGTAAATCTTCAATTAAAGGGATTTCTAAAATTGTTTTTACAAATGTTCCATTTGAATTGTATATTGTTGTTTTAGATGGAAATCTTCTATAAGGAACTAAATAAGAAAAAGGTCTTTCAATAGTTGTAATCATAATATAATTTCCATCAGGAGAAAATGATAAACTTCTATACATATCACTTCCTTTCCATTCTGAAGCAACACCATCTAATGAAATTTTAAATAAAGTAGATAATGTTAATTGTTCAAAATTATGTTCATCACTTTTATTTTTTAATAAATCCTGATAAGTTCTGTTTTGAGCTTTTATACCTTTTTCACTAATTGAAATTGTAGGACCAGATGGCACAGCAGTTTTTGTATCTATAATTTCTTTTCTCTCTTTTGAAATAAGTTTTACAAGTAAAGAATTATTGTCTTTAAACCAAGTAAATGGACTTCCTGTATTAGCATTTAAGTTGGCATCAGAAATTTTATTGGCAGATTTTGATTGAAGATTAATTATCCAAAGTTCTACACCTGTAGATACAGTATTTGTAAAAGCCATTTTTGTTTGATCAGGAGACCAAGAAAAGTTTGAATATCTACCATCTTTTGGTAATCCTTTCACTAATTCGTCACTGTTATTTCTTCCAACTCTAACTTTAATATTGGAATAGTAGCTTTCTCTACTATTTATATTTGTTTTTGGATTAATTCTTAATCCTCCTAAACGCATTTCTTTTTCAGATAATTCTTGAATGCTTTTAAAGCTTGAACGATATAGAAAAACAAAGTTTTCACCTTTACTATCCATTCTCATTGATGGAGCTAATGGAGCTTCTGCAAGTTCAAGAATTTCTTTTGGAGGTTTTTGGTAGGTTAAATTTTCTTGAGGATAAACAGATATACTCAAAAATAGGACTAATAATAATAGAATATTTTTCATTTTGATTAAGTTGATTTAATTTAATGTTCATCAAATCTACCAAAATAGGAAGATTTTATTTCCTAATATAATGTTAAATGGAAGCTATTTATAATGAATTTAAATAAATTTTAAATTTATTGTTTACCTTTAAAAACTATCAATAAATTCAATGCTCGAAATTTCGTTCAATAGTTATAAAATAATTTTAATAAAATGATAGATTAAAATTAGGGAGTAGTAACTATTATTGTTGTGAATACTTAGAGATTTTAGTATGTTTGAAGCAAATAAATAAAAATATTAATATATGTATAATTCGAAGATAACCGGACTTGGTTTTTATGTTCCTGAAAATGTTGTTACAAATGAAGATTTATCCAAAATGATGGATACTAATGATGAGTGGATTCAAGAAAGAACAGGTATTAAAGAACGAAGATGGATAAAGGAAGGAAGTGAAGATACTACTGCCGTGATGGGAGCTAAAGCATCTCGAATTGCTATTGAAAGAGCTGGATTAACTAAAGATGATATAGATTTTATTGTATTTGCTACTTTAAGTCCAGACTATTATTTTCCTGGAGGTGGAGTTCAATTACAGGAAATGCTTGATATGAGAACAGTTGGAGCAGTAGATATTAGAAATCAATGTTCAGGTTTTATTTATGCCATGTCTGTTGCAGATCAATTTATTAAAACAGGAATGTATAAAAATATTTTGGTGGTTGGATCTGAATTTCATTCTGGTGGATTAGATAAATCAACTCGCGGTAGAGGTGTTACCGTAATTTTTGGAGATGGAGCTGGGGCAGCTGTTTTGTCAAGAACTGAAGATAATACAAAAGGTATTTTATCTTCTCATTTACATTCTGAAGGAAAACACGCAAAAGAATTAATTGTAGAATCACCAAGTATTATGCATTGGGTACCAGCATTAATTGCTGAGAATGATGAAAATGACGAATCTTATTACCCATATATGAACGGAACATTTGTATTTAAAAATGCGGTAGTTCGTTTTTCAGAAGCAATTATTGAAGGTTTACAAACCAATAATTTAGAAGCAACAGATATTGATATGTTAATTCCACATCAAGCAAACTTGCGTATATCTCAATTTGTTCAGAAAAAGTTTAAGTTAAATGATGACCAGATTTATAATAACATTATGAAATATGGTAATACAACTGCGGCATCAGTAATCATTGCATTAACAGAAGCCTGGGAATTAGGTAAGATTAAAGATAATGATTTAGTTGTTTTAGCTGCTTTTGGTAGTGGATTTACTTGGGGAAGTGTAATAATTCGTTGGTAATATAAAATTAGACTATATTTTAAAAATAAAAGCCTCAATAACGCAAGTTTTGAGGCTTTTTTAAAGGCTTATAATTTAACTAATTCAAAAAATTATAATACCATTTTATATATTTATATAAATCCACCACCACCTTGGGTTTCATTATTATCTCTCGATTTACGGCTTTTAGCTTTGTTTTTTCCACCACCAAATCGGTACATAAAACCTAAATAAGCAGTTCTGCTTTCCCAGTTAAATTGTCCATTAAATGGATAAGGGTTTTCAGATTCAAATTTAAATTTCATTCCTTCAAAAATATCATTTACTCGTAAGCTTATAGTACCTTTTCCATCTA
>NZ_CALAEQ010000228.1 GCF_937891065.1 uncultured Lutibacter sp.
TATGCATTCCCTAATTTTACATTTATGTCTTCATTATCATCAACTTCCAAAGCTTTTTTATAATAATCAATAGCTTTATTAAAATTACCAATAATATGATAGATAGTAGCAATTTTATCAAAAGTCTCTAATGATTTAAGCTCTTCATTCTCTAATATAACTAATGCTTTTTGGTAATTTCCTTTCAATAATAAACTGTCGGCAATGGCAAAAACCGAGGACTGCGCTTCGGTTTTTAATGCAACTATTATAACTAATAGTGTGATAATGATCTTTTTCATAGTAATTTTAATTTATTCAACTTTAAAAGCAATTGGCAAACTGTATCTAACACCTATACTCTTCCCTTTTTGCTTCCCTGGTGTCATTTTTGGTAATAAATTTATAACGCGCATTGCTTCATCTTGAAGTTCAATATGTGGCGCTCTTGCTTGTACTTCAGCAATGTTACCATCTTTATCAATTTTAAACATCACAAATATTCTTTTTACTCCAGGTTCAAGTTTCAATTCTTTTGCTAAATCTGAATTAAAGTTTTTATTCACATGCTGTGTGATTTTTTCCTGAAGGCACAATCTTAATTCTTCTTTGGTTCCTTCACAACCTGGATAAATTGGCACTTCTTCAATTATTGCAAAAGGAATGGAGCCATCATCTTCAATAACAATTTTATCTTTAGCCTTATTTTTCATTGGAGGCATTGGTACTTTTAAAAAGTGTACTCTATCTCCGTTCTTATCAATAACTAAACTATATTCTATCTTAGAATCTTTGAAATTATTGAAAATTTCTTTTTCGTTTTCTGTCATATTATCAAAAGAAACTACTTCACCTTCTAAATGTATTCCTGTAAATATTTTAATACCATTTTTCCCTTCAAAATATTTTCCGTTTGGAGAAATAACTTCATTTTCAATAATCCTATTCATATCATCAATATCAGTTTGAGCATCATTTGTACAAGACACATAAACTAACATACTTACCAACAAAGGCAACACTAATAAATACTTTAGCTGTTTCATTTTTTTTGATTTTTCTTTTGTGATCATAACTATTCTTTTTTTAATTAATGAATGTTTAAAAAATTGATTGATGAATGAAATATTTTCTACATTAAATGTTTCAGAAAGCAACTTATTGAAATACGTTTTTTTATCTGTTTCTTTAACAACCTCAGCATCAGAAATATATTCGTGTAGTAAGGTAATTCTCTTTTGATATACATACACCATTGGATTAAACCAAAATACTATTTTTAGTATTTCAAAAAACAATAAATCTAACGTATGGTATTGTTTACAGTGTATTAATTCGTGCTTAATTATTTGTAAATCTTCATTTTTTAGAAGACTTTCATTTATAAAAATATAATTGAAAAACGAAAAAGCAGATTGTTTCTTTTCTAATACTACTAAAGAATAGTGTTGTTTTTTAATTACTTTATTAGCGATAATTAATTGAATTATTTTAATCAATTTAATTAAAAACAGGGACGCAAAAATTAAAAGTCCAACATAAAATAGTATTGTTAGATAATTGAGCGTTGAATTACTATTATTGGCTTGTTCAATAACCGCTTGTGGGTTTAAAAATACGGTTGGTAATTGAACCATATATTCTTGAGGCAATGCTCTTTGAAAAGTTTCAAACTTTAACAATGGGATTATAAATGATAATAACGGTGTCACTAATAAATAGCGTCTATTCCACTTAAAAAAGGTTTCCTTTTGTAAAAAGAAATCATAAACAGCCAAAAATAGCGCTTGAAAAAGTAGTACCTGTAGTATATAATTTATCATTTCTCAGTCTTTTTATCGTTAATAGCTTCTAAAATTGTTTCTAATTCGTTGATATCAACATCATTTTTATTTACAAAAAACGACACCATACTTTTAAAAGAACCACCAAAATAACCATCTACTAATTTGTTTAAAGTCTGGTTACTATAATCTGCTTTCTTCACCAAAGGAAAATAAATATAACCTCTTCCCTTCGTTTTATGTGCTACAAAATCTTTCGTTTCCAATATTCTAATAATTGTAGATACCGTATTATATGCAGGTTTTGGTTTTGGTAATTGATCAATTATATCTTGAACCGACGCTTCTTCTAATTCCCACAAAACTTGCATAAACTGCTCTTCTGCTTTTGTTAATTGTTTATCCATTTTATTAACTAAGTTTTTAGTTCAACTACACAAATATAACTAAATATTTAGTTTAAACTAATTTTTTAGTTGAATATTATTATTTGTATTTATTTTTCTTTCAAATTGTAAATTGAAAACCTAAATTAGCATATGGATATTTTTTTACTCATCATTGGATTTCTATTTGCCTTATTAGGTATTATTGGTTCATTTTTACCAGTGCTACCTGGTCCTTTTACAAGTTGGATTGGTTTATTGTTACTTCATCTCACAAATTCCGTACCAATGAATTGGACTTTCTTAGGTATAACATTGGCAATTGCACTTATTATTTGGGTAATCGATTATTTTATTCCAGCAATGGGAACTAAAAAATTTGGTGGAACCCGTTACGGCGTTATTGGAACTATGGTTGGTTTAGTTATAGGTTTACTCTCCCCTATTCCTTTTGGAATTATTATTGGACCTTTTATTGGTGCTTATATTGGAGAAATGATTAACGATAGTAAAAATTCTGGAAAAGCGTTAAAAGCTGCATTTGGATCTTTACTTGGTTTCTTAACTTCAGCCTTCTTAAAATTTATAACTGCTGTAATTTTTACAGGATTATATCTTGTTAAATTTTGGGAATATAAAGACGTGTTATTTACTTTTTCATCATAAAACAACTTATTGTAAAATAAAAAAAGCGTCCCGAATTCGGGAAGCTTTCCATTGGTTTTAAAAAAACCTGACGCTATTAACGCCAAACAACACAACTAATCCACATTTAAATGTGGTTAACAAATATATAAATTTTTATTTGATTTCAAATTCTAAACACTTTTTCTTTTGAAATCACATATTTTTCTGAATTGATTGTATCTTTGCAAACTGTTATTCAAAATAAATTTTAAAAAAGAAACGAATGCAATTATCACCACTTGAAATAATTAGAAGAGAATCGCTTCAAAAATTACGCGAACTAGGTATAAATCCGTATCCAGCAGATGAGTTTAAAACTACAGCAACAATTCAACAAATAACATCAAATTTTGATGCTTTTAAAGGAAAAGAAGTTGTTTTAGCAGGAAGAATGATGAGTCGTAGAATTATGGGGAAAGCCTCTTTTGCTGAATTAAAAGATGCAAGTGGTAGAATGCAAATTTACGTGAACCGTGATGAAATTTCTTCTGAAGATGACCCAACGATGTACAATACCGTATTCAAAAAATTATTGGATATGGGAGATATTATTGGTGTAAAAGGTGAAGTTTTTAAAACTCAGGTTGGTGAAGTTTCAGTAAATGTAAAAGAATTAACAGTTTTAGCTAAAAGTTTACGCCCATTACCAGTTGTAAAAACTGATGCCGATGGAAAAGTACACGATGCTTTTGCGGATAACGAGCAAAGATATAGAAGAAGATATGTAGATTTAATTGTGAATGATCACGTTAAAGAAACATTTATAAAACGTACTAAAATAACCAATTCTATGCGTAATTTCTTTAATGATCGCGGTTATTTAGAAGTTGAAACGCCTATTTTACAGCCAATTCCAGGTGGAGCAGCCGCTCGCCCATTTATGACACATCACAATGCTTTAGATATGCCATTGTATTTGCGTATAGCAAATGAATTATACTTGAAAAGATTAATTGTTGGTGGTTTTGATGCTGTTTATGAGTTTGCAAAAGATTTCAGAAATGAAGGAATGGACAGAACTCATAATCCAGAATTTACGGTGATGGAATTGTATGTTGCATACAAGGATTACAACTGGATGATGGATATGACTGAAGAATTATTAGAAAAAATAGCAATAGATACAAATGGAACATCTACAGTTCAAATTGGTAAAAATGAGGTTAGTTTTAAAGCCCCATATCCTAGAGTTCCAATTTTAGAAGCCATAAAAATTCATACTGGTTATGATGTTGCTGGAATGAACGATGTTGAATTAAGAGAAGTTTGTACTAAAGTAGGCATTCAAGTTGATGAAACGATGGGTGTTGGAAAGTTAATTGATGAATTGTTTGGAGAAAAATGTGAACACCTATACATTCAACCAACATTTATTACAGATTATCCAAAAGAAATGAGTCCTTTAACAAAAGAACACAGAGATAATCCAGCTTTAACTGAGCGTTTTGAATTAATGGTAAATGGAAAAGAATTAGCAAATGCCTATTCTGAGTTAAATGACCCAATTGACCAACGTGAACGTTTTGAAGAACAAATGAAATTATCTGCAAAAGGAGATGATGAAGCTATGTTTATTGATCAAGATTTTATTAGAGCTTTAGAATATGGAATGCCTCCTACTTCAGGAATTGGTATTGGAATTGACCGTTTGGTTATGTTTATGACTAATAATGCTTCAATACAAGAAGTACTTTTCTTTCCTCAAATGAGACCAGAAAAAAAAGCTCCTTCTGTTGAATTAAATGAGGAAGAAAAAGTTTTATTAAAAATGATAGAAACAAATGCTCCAATTTTATTAAACGATTTAAAAGAAAAAAGCGGTTTCAGTAATAAAAAATGGGATAAAACTTTGAAAGGCTTAACAAAACACAACTTAGCCAAAGTAACTAATACTGATGAAGGGTTATTTGTAGAGGTTGTATAAATAAAATTTTGTTTCCCTGAACTTGTCGAAGGGTCTATAATATTAAAAAAGGAGCTACTTAATTGTAGCTCCTTTTTTAATGAATCTATATGAGTACTAACCATTTAATTTATTAAATTTAACAAATTAAAATAATCTACTTATTTCAATAAATTATAAAACTATCGCTATTTTATGAAACTATTTTATATTGCATTCCTATTATTTATTGCCTCCTGTTCCAATCCTCAAACACAAATTCAAAAAGAACAGCAACGTTGGAAATCAATTGCTTCAACTATTGAAATAATACGCGATGATTTTGGTGTACCACATATTTATGGTAAAACAGATGCTGATGCTGTTTTCGGATTGCTTTATGCCCAATGTGAAGATGATTTTAATAGAGTTGAACAAAATTATATTTGGGCTACTGGAAGATTAGCAGAAGTAGAAGGTGAAAAAGCAATCTATAGTGATCTTAGAGCTCAGTTATTTATGACACAAGAAGATGCAATTGCGAATTATGAAAAAAGCCCTGAATGGTTAAAGAAACTTTGTAATGCTTTTGCAGATGGAATTAATTATTACTTATATACACACCCAGAAGTAAAGCCAAGACTGTTAACACATTTTGAACCTTGGATGCCCATGTATTTTAGTGAAGGTTCAATTGGAGGAGATATTGAAAACATTTCAACAAGAAAAATTAAAGATTTTTATGAAGATTCTTCAGCACAAAAATTAAGTATTGTTCATGATGGTTTAATTCGTTTAAGTGACAGTGAGCCTAGAGGTTCAAATGGATTTGCCATTTCTGGAAAATTAACAAAATCTGGCAATGCAATGCTACTTATAAATCCGCATACTTCCTTCTTTTTTCGTGGAGAAGTTCACGTGGTTAGTGAAGAAGGATTAAATGCTTATGGCGCCGTAACCTGGGGACAATTTTTTGTATATCAAGGTTTTAATGAAAAAACAGGATGGATGCACACTTCAACAGATATGGATTTTATGGATGATTATGTTGAAACCATTTCCAAAACAGATAAAGGTTTTAGCTATACTTATGGGAACGAACAAAGACCTGTTGAATCTTTTGAAGTATCACTTAAATATTTAAATGAAGGAGAATTAAAAGATAAAAAATTTACTACTTACAAAACGCACCACGGCCCCATCACACAATCAATTAATGGGAAATGGGTAGCTACAGCAATGATGTGGGATCCTGTAAATGCCTTGATACAATCTTTTACCAGAACGAAGCTTAGCAATCATAATGAGTTTAAAGAGATGATGAGTATGAGAACAAATTCATCTAACAATACAGTTTATGCTGATGCTGATGGAACTATTGCCTATTATCACGGAGATTTTATACCAAAACGAGATGAAACATTCGATTTTAGCAAACCTGTAGATGGAAGTAATCCTGCAACAGATTGGCAAGGACTTCATACTGTTGATGAAATGATAACGTTAACAAACCCTGAAAATGGTTGGATTCAAAATTGTAATTCTACACCATTTACCAGTGCAGGAATTAATAGTCCAAAAGTTGAAGATTATCCAAGATACATGTCTAGAAATGAAGAAAACTTTCGTGGTATTCATGCGGTTCGCTTGTTAGAAAAATCAAAAGATCTAACAATAGATCAATTAATTGAACTTGCTTACGACCCATATTTACCTGCTTTTGAAGTGCTAATTCCAGGTTTAATTGAAGCGTATGATAAAACTTCACAATCAGATAAATCATTAAAAGAGGCAATTGATGTGTTAAGAGAATGGAATTTTGCAACGAATAAAGAATCTATAGCCATGTCTATGGCTCATTTTTATATCCTTCAATATTTAAAAAACGGAGTAAAACCAGAAGGTTTAAGTGATTTAGAACTTATTCAATATTTTGGAACATTATCACCTCTAAGCGAACGGTTAACTATTTTTAAACAAACGATTGACAAATTAACAGCAGACTTTGGGACTTGGAATACTCCTTGGGGAGAAATTAATAGGTATCAACGCATAAATGGAGCCATTCAACAACCATTTAATGATAGTTTGCCAAGTATTCCTATTGATATGGCTTCAAGTAAATGGGGAGCTTTGGCTTCCTATGGGGCAAGATCATACAATACAAAACGTATTTATGGAACTTCAGGAAATAGTTTTGTGGCAGTTGTTGAATTTGGTGATACTGTAAAGGCTAAAACAATGCTTGCCGGTGGACAAAGTGGCGACCCAACTTCACCAAATTTCGCTGATCAATCTCAACGCTATGCTGATGTTAAATTTAAAGATGTCGCATATTACAGAAAAGATGTTGAAAAAAGAGCTAAATCTAGCTATCACCCAGGAGAAAAAAAGTAAAAAATATATATAATTTGCTATTCAACATCTTATAAGAAAGTGCTTATAATTTGATACGCTTAATATGTGTTGCTTAAATTATCTAAAAGGAAGTACTTCATTGTACTTCCTTTTAGATAATTTAGTACTATATTTTCCTCTTATAAAATCATTCTAAACTAAAAATATTGTGTGCTATTTGTTACTAAATACTTATCTTCGGCAACAGTTTAAAATAAAAATAAAATAATCATGTTTCAAAAATTAAAAGGGTTTTCACGTGCATTTTGGACAGCTAATATTGTTGAATTATTAGAAAGAGGTGCATATTATGGTGTTTTTATTGTAATTACACTTTATCTATCAAGAATTTTAGGTTTTTCCGATATAGAAGCGGCATTAATATCAGGTGTTTTTTCTGGAGGTTTATATTTACTTCCAACCTTTACAGGAGCTTTAGCCGATAAAATTGGATTTAAATCTTCATTAATAATTGCTTTCGCTTTATTAACTATTGGGTATTTTGGTTTAGGAATATTACCAACAGCGCTTGAATCAATTGGTTTAGTTGACTATTCGGGTGATATTACATTTACTGGATTGTTAGAATCAAATGAACGATGGGCAATTGTTCCAGTAATGGTGGTTATCATGATTGGTGGTTCTTTTATAAAATCAGTAATTACAGGTACGGTTGCAAAAGAAACAACAGAATTAAATAGAGCTCAAGGTTTCTCCATTTTTTATATGATGGTAAATATTGGAGCCTTTTCAGGAAAAACAATTGTAAAACCATTGCGAGTTGCTATGGGAGATATGGGATTAATTTATCTAAATTATTTTTCAGCTGCTATGACATTGCTAGCTTTAATAATGATTGTTTTCTTTTACAAAAGTGCGAAACACCAAGGTGAAGGAAAAACTTTTGGTGAAATATGGCAGGCATTAATTAAAGTACTAACAAATGGTAGATTAATTACATTAATTTTAATAGTTACAGGATTTTGGATGGTTCAACATCAACTGTATGCCACCATGCCAAAATACGTTCTTAGAATGGCAGGTGAAGCAGCATCACCTTCTTGGTATGCCAATGTGAATCCACTTACCGTAGTGCTTACAGTTACTTTTATAACAAGAATAATGGCAAGTAAAACACCTTTATTTTCTATGACAGTTGGTATGTTTATTATGCCTTTTTCTGCAATAGCTATGGCTTCAGGAAATTGGTTTGGTGGAGGCGAAATTGATCTTGGATTTATAAGTATGCACCCTATTGCTCTTATGATGATTGCGGGAATTATATTACAAGGTTTGGCTGAATCATTTATTTCGCCAAGATTCTTACAATTTTTCTCATTACAAGCACCAAAAGGTGAAGAAGGATTGTATCTAGGATTTAGTCACTTGCACTCTTTCATTTCTTCAATTTTAGGTTTTGGTTTATCGGGTTATTTACTATCAAAATATTGTCCAGAACCAAAATTATTTGAAACTCATGAAGCTTGGGAAGCTGCCTCAGTAAATGCACATTACATTTGGTATTATTTTGCTGCAATTGCATTGGTATCTGCTATTTCCTTAATTATTTACGGAAAAGTAATCGCAAAAAAGGATGCAGAAATAGCGAACTCATAAATTTTAGTTGTTCTACAACAAACCACTTTATATTTAAAAAAGCGGTTGTTTAAAAAAGTAAATAAAATTCAAATTGTCAAACTGAGTTTGTCGAAGTTTATTTTAATTATGAATTAGTTAAAATATTTCGACAGGCTCAGTTTGACATAAAGTCACACTTTTTAGACAGCCGTTTTTTCGATTTAAAATTTAACATATCATTAACAGCTATTTCTATGAAACTTGCTGTTTCTAAACTCATTTTAAATCTTAATTAGTTAAATTTGAGAGTCTCAAATAAAAACTTAATAATTTTAAAATAGTTTTATAAAATCAATCTAATTATGAACAAATATATCAAATTAAACCTGCTAAAACCCATGTTAGTTTTTAGCATACTTATTGCTTTTTCAAGCTGTAAACAACATGAAGAAAAAAATACTATGACAAATATTTTAGTAGAAGAATGGACAGGCCCTTATGAAGGATTACCTGCATTCGATAAAATGAACCTTAACGACATTAAATCTGCACTTGAAATAGGAATGCAGGAAAACTTAAAAGACATTGATGCAATTACAGCTAATTCTGAATCGCCTACTTTTGAAAATACCATTGTAGCCATGGAAAAAGCAGGAGAGACATTAGAAAGAGTACAAAATTATTATGGAATTTGGAGTGCAAATGTATCCTCTCCTGAGTTTAGAGAAATTCAAGGTGAAATGGCTCCAATTATGTCTGAATTTAGTTCTAAAATCTCTCAAAACACAGCATTGTTTAATCGTATTAAAACAGTGTATGATAACTCTTTAAAAACTCCTCTTGATGATGATCAACAAAGAGTTGTAAAACTTATTTATGAAGGGTTTGCAATGAATGGAGCTGAATTAGATGATGAGAAAAAAGCAAGATATGCAGCCATTAATATGGAGTTATCTTCACTTTATACCAACTTTTCTAATAATATTTTAGCTGATGAAGAAAATTATGCAGTTTTTTTAACCGAAGATCAATTAGGTGGTTTGTCTGAATCAATGACTAAATCTATGGCTAAAATTGCATCAGAAAAAGGGCAAGAAGGGAAATATGCCATTCCTAATACACGTTCATATATGTCACCATTCTTAACGTATTCTAGTGAAAGAGAATTAAGAAAAAAAGTTTGGGAAAACTACTATTCTCGTTGTGATAATGCCGATGAATTTGATAATAATGAAAACATCGCTAAAATTTTAAAACTAAGAAAAGAACGTGTTGGTCTTTTAGGTTTTGACAATTTTGCAGACTGGAGGTTGCAAAACAGAATGGCAAAAAATTCTGAAAATGTAATGAATTTATTGAATCAGGTATGGGAAGCTTCTACAGCAAGAGTTATAGAAGAGGTTGCTGATATGCAAGCTGTTGCCAATGCCGATGGTGCCAATATTACAATTGAACCTTGGGATTATAGTTACTATGCTGAAAAAGTAAGAAAACAAAAATATGACTTAGATTCTGATGACGTAAAACAATACTTGCAATTAGACAAACTTACTGATGCTTTATTCTTTGTTGCTAAAGAAGTATTTAATTATAAATTCACACCAGTACCAGAAGGTAGTGTGCCTGTTTTTCATGAAGATGTTAAAGTTTGGGAAGTAACAAACATAGATTCAGGAAAACATGTTGGTTTATGGTATTTAGATCCATACGCAAGAAAAGGAAAACGCTCAGGAGCTTGGGCAACAACTTACAGAAGTTATTCATCTTTTGATGGAGAAAAGAACGTTTTGGCTTCTAATAACTCAAATTTTGTGAAGCCAGCACCTGGAGAGCCTGTTTTGGTTTCTTGGGATGATGCAACAACTTTTTTACACGAATTTGGACACGCATTGCATTTCTTCTCTTCTGAAGTGAGATATCCAACACTTAATGGTGGAGTTAGAGATTATACAGAGTTCCAATCTCAAGTTTTAGAACGTTGGTTATCTACAGATAAAGTGATCAATCAGTTTTTAGTGCATAACAAAACGGGGGAACCAATGCCTAAAGAATTAGTTGAAAAAATAAAAAAAGCATCAACTTTTAATCAAGGGTTTTCAACTACTGAATATTTGGCTTCTGCTATTATGGATATGAAATTTCATATGACAGACCCTACAAATATTGACGTAGATGCTTTTGAAAGAGAAACTTTAACTGAAATGAATATGCCTAAAGAATTGGTAATGCGTCACCGTACACCACATTTTGGACATGTGTTTTCTGGAGAAGGATATGCAACAGCTTATTACGGATATATGTGGGCTGATGTTCTTACTGCTGATGCTGCTGAAGCATTTAGAGAATCTCCTGATGGCTTCTATGATAAAGAATTATCTGCTAAAATGGTAAAAACTTTATTCGCACCTAGAAACGCTATGGATCCTGCAGATGCATACAAGTTATTCCGCGGTAGAGATGCCAAAATTGATGCATTGATGCGTGATCGTGGATTTCCTGTAACTGAATAAATAACTATTTTAACATTTTTAAAAAGGAATTACAGAAATGTAATTCCTTTTTTGCTGAAAAATTATTAACTTGTATCATTAATTTATTGTTTATCACAATTAATCTCTAACACTATGGTAAAAAATAGAATATTTCAAGATAAAAAGAGTCTTACAACACTATTTCTAACGTTCGTTTTTATAGTTGGATTTCACCCTTTTAGCTACGCTTTAGACACTCATATTCAGAATGATACCATTGGCTTTAATACCTATAAAGGTAAAGTTATTGATAGTAAAACAAAAAAAGAGTTAATTTTCGCTACTTTAATAGTTAATGAAACCAATATTAGCACTGTTACAAATACACAAGGTGAATTTTTATTAAAAATCCCTAAGAAATATAAGGATCACAAAATTACCATTTCATTTTTAGGATATACCAGTAAAGTTTTAAGTCAATCTGATTTAATTAATAAGAAAACGATAAAGTTAGAAACATATATTGAAGAACTTTCTGAAGTTGAAATTTTAATTAAAGATGTAAACTCCCTAATTTCAAAAGTGTTTAAAAAGAAAGGTGATAATTATTCTGAAGAGCTCACTACAATGACTGCTTTTTATAGAGAAACAATTAAAAAAAGAAGAAGCTATGTATCACTTTCTGAAGCCGTAGTTGAAATTAATAAACAGTCTTATACGAATTCTAAAAAAGATATTTTACAGCTTTACAAGTCACGAAAAAATACCGATTATTCTAAATTAGATACGGTAGTATTTAAACTTAGAGGTGGTCCTTTTAACACCTTGTTTATAGATATCATGAAAAATCCTACATTAATTTTTACTGAAGATATGTTTGAAATTTATGATTTTAGCTTTGACAAATCAACTAAAATTGACAACAGACCTATTTATGTGGTGAATTTTAAGCAAAAAGCATATGAGAAGGATCCTTTTTTTTATGGAAAATTATATATTGATGCGCAATCTTTCGCTTTAACAAATGCAAAATTTAGTTTAAACCTTGAAGATCAAGAAAAAGCAAGTAAATACTTTATTGTAAAAAAACCTAGAAAAGCAAAAGTAAATCCAATAGAAGCCACTTATCAAATTGATTATCGTGAGAAAAACGGAAAGTGGTATTATGGATATAGTAGAATTCAACTTGGATTTAAAATTAATTGGGATAAAAAATTATTCAATACCGTTTATCATACAACTATTGAAATGGCGGTTACCGATTGGGAGAAGAATTTGAGTAATAAATTAATTAAATCTAAAGATAGACTAAAATCTTCCGTTATTATAAGTGATGAAGCTTCTGGATTTTCTGACCCAGAATTTTGGGGAGAATACAACGTTATTGAGCCTGAAAAACCAATTGAAAATGCCATTAAAAAGATTCAAAAGCAGTTAAAAAAAACTTAAACGATACTTAAACAATTAAATCTATTTTTCAACGTAAATAGCCAAATGTAGATGGCAGTCCTTTATCAACAGATATTTCAGCGAATATCTTATGGAATAACAGCATGGAATTTGGAATTTTACATCGTTTAGATGAATCAATTTCAGGGTTATTTCAAGTGCGTGTAAGTGATTATTTTAAAGTAGGATATTCATACGATAGTTTAACCAACAATTTAGGAAACTAAGACAATGGTTCTCATGAAATTAGCTTGGTATTTGATATAGGTTCAAAAGGCACATACGCTTCTAAAAACAGAACACCATTATTTTGGTAAACAAGAAAGAAGTATGAAATTAACTATTTAAAAATGAATACCTCGTAAGCGGTCAAGTTTAAAAAAATAAAAACCAATACTACCATAAAAAGGTGGTGTTGGTTTTTTTGGTTTGCAATTGCAAAAAAGTAACTTAATCCGTCATTACGAGCCTGTCTATGGGAGACAGGGAGTTTTTACGACGAAGTAATCTGTTACATTTTAGTTCCAATCATGAGATTGCTTCACTGCGTTCGCAATGACGAAAAACGAATATATTCGTGTTATTAATAAACTAATTTCTATTTTGTACATTGGGTAAAAAATTAACTAGATGATTCAATCCTACAAACAGCAACCAAAATTACAGGAAACATACGACACTATTATTATAGGATCTGGAATGGGCGGTTTGGCCACAGCAGCTATCTTAGCTAAAGAAGGTCAGAAAGTGTTGGTATTGGAGCGGCATTATACAGCTGGTGGTTTTACGCATGTTTTTAAACGAAAAGATTATGAATGGGATGTAGGTATTCATTATATAGGTGAAATGCAGCGTGAAAATAGCATCCTAAGAAAGTTATTTAATTATGTAAGCAACAGCCAATTAAAATGGGCTGATATTGGAGAGGTGTATGACAAAATAGTCATTGGAGATCAACACTACGATTTTGTAAAAGGGGTAACCAATTTTAAGAAACAGCTCATTTCCTATTTTCCAGAAGAAGAAAAGGCTATACACACTTATGTAAATTTGGTTTTTGAAGCAGTGAAAACAAGTAAAAACTATTATATGAGCAAGGCAATGCCTCCTTTTTTAGAAAAGACACTAGGAGGTTATCTAAAAAAACCGTTTTATAAATGGGCAGATAAAACAACCTATGAAGTACTTAGTTCTTTAACCAATAATGAAACCCTTATAAAGGTATTAACGGGGCAATATGGCGATTACGGGTTGTCACCAAAGCAAAGCAGTTTTTATATGCACGCCTCGGTAGCACGACATTATTTTGATGGAGGCAGTTTCCCTGTTGGAGGTTCTTCGCAAATTGTAAAGACAATAGCACCTGTAATTGCTGCTTCAGGCGGAACTATATTAATAAATGCCGAAGTACAAGAAGTACTTATTGAAAATAATACAGCCATAGGTGTTTTAATGAAAGATGGAAAAAAAATCTATGCCAAAAACATAGTTAGCAATGCCGGTATTATGACTACTTATAACAAGTTACTACCAACTGCAACTGTTGAAAAACACCAATTAAAACAGCAGTTGCAACAAGTGAAACAATCGGTAGCACATGCAAGTTTGTACATTGGTTTAGAAGGAACGCCAGAGGAATTACAACTTCCTAAAACCAACTATTGGATTTATCCTGCCGAAGGAGACCACGATACTTGTGTGCAAAACTATTTAGAGGATTTGTCGCAACCATTTCCGGTAGTGTATCTTTCTTTTCCCTCAGCCAAAGACCCAGATTGGTCTAATCGGTATCCGGGTAAAAGTAGCATTGATATTATTACCTTAATTCCGTACGAAACCTTTAAAAAATGGGAAAATACACCTTGGAAGAAAAGAGGCGCCGAGTATGAAACACTTAAAGAAGAATTTGCACAACGTTTATTAAATGAGTTGTATAAACAATTGCCACAGGTAAAAGGAAAAATAAATTGTTACGAACTTTCTACACCATTAACAACACAACATTTTGTGAATTATGAAAAAGGTGAAATTTACGGGTTAGATCATAGCCCTTCTAGGTTTAGACAATCCTTTTTAAAACCACGCACACCAATTAAAAATTTCTACCTCACCGGTCAGGATATTGTGACTGCAGGAGTAGGCGGAGCCTTGTTTTCTGGAGTGTTAACATCTATGGCCATCACTGGTAATAATATATTAAAAAAGGTATAGTGAAAGTGAAACGGTTTAAAACGTGTTGTCCTGCAATGATAAAATACTCCGTCATTCTCGCGTATGAGAAAATATTTCTGCATAGGAGTACTACGGAATATTTAGCCTAGTATGAACAGATCTCCGATCAAGCCGGAGATGACGTTTCATTGTTATTTTGTACGTGTAATATTCATGAGATTGCTTCTTTACACTGCGGTTCAATTTCAATAACGGTTCATAGGGGCGTCATTACGAGGCGCGGCAGCAACGAGGTAATCTGTTGCATTGTAGTTCCAATCATGATATTGCTTCCTTTTAGTCCCAATGACGAATAAAATTTTATTAAGATGCCGAAACAATACGTCATTACGAGTAGCGGGAGCAACGAAGTAATCTTTAACTTTATAGTTCTAATCATGAGATTGCTTCCTTTTAGTCGTAATCGCGGTTTTTTAGCTGCCTTGAATAACATTTTAAAGTTACTAAATAACGTTTCTATTGGCTTCAAAAGAAATAGACTACTAATTCGTGATTATTAATAGACCAGACTTTGTATATCCTCTGATAAATCTTGTATAAGTAAAGGAGATATTCTTAAAAATTGTACAATTATTATGTGAAAAATAGTACGATTAATTTAAAAATAAAGTACAATTAATTGGAGAAAGTTCTACTACTTTTACAAAGCAGATGAAAAACCTTTAAAATCAAGGCATTTAGAAGTGTTATAAATATACTAAAATAAAGAGTCCAAAACACTATGTTAAAAACTTATTTTTCAACAATTTAGAATTAAAATTGACTTAAAAAAGAGACCGTCTGAAAAGTGGGTAAAATTCGTTTTGTCATATTGAGCCTGTCGAAGTTAACCTTGATTTTTCAATTAGTTAAAATATTTCGACAGGCTCAATATCACATAAATTTCAATTTTCAGACAGCCTATTTTTTAAACTTTAAGCAGTAAGTACATTACTTAATAGCTCCTAATATTTGTTGTAACCTTTCTTCTTCAATATTATAGCCATTGCCACTCCCCTTTTTTTCCGGAAATTGTTCAATCATTATTGTTGATGATGGGAATGCAAACTCAACACCTAATTCTTTTGCTAATTCTAAAATTTTAATATGCAAACTATGTTTAGATGATTGTTCTAAATTCCAATCAAGTTGCACAAAATAAACGTTTAATAATATCAACAAAGCAGAATCTCCAAAACCTGAAAACTCAACATTAAAAGCATCACTACGTGTTTCAGGATGTAAATCTATAATTTTTCGAACACCTTGTGCGAAGGCATTAATTAACTCCGGTGGCGTATCATATCGTATTCCTAAATTAGTTTGGTAACGACGAAAAGCACGCAAACCTTTATTATTTACTACCATTTCTGATAATGCGCTATTTGGTATTTGGAATACAGAAGTATCAGCAGCTCTAACTGTAGTTGAACGAAACCCAACAGTTTCAACAGTTCCAATTACAGTTCCAGCTTCAATCCAATCACCAATATGAAAAGGCTTATCAATAAAAATCATGACTGTTCCTATCAAGTTTTTAACAGTATCCTGTGATGCTAGTGCAACTGCCAAACCACCTATTGAAGCTCCTGCAATTACTGTAACGGGTTCAATTCCAAAAAGGGTCAATAATTTTAAAAAACCAAGGAATATAACTATTCCCGTAAGGAAATTATCTAAAATGGGTACTAATTGATCGTCTAATTTACCGTGAGTAGATTCAGCAAAATCGGCATAAATACTCATAACTACTTGTACCAATTTTAGAAATACATAAATCCAAAATACGGTAACCATAATATTTAATGTTAAAAACAAAACAGTGTTAACATTTAAAGGAAGGAATAATGAAGGTATTAAAAGCTTTATAAATGCAATTAATAATAATAACACAATTGGTCTTGTTAATTTTTTTAAAGCCAATTTAATATTTACACTCGTTTTATGAATTATTAAGTATTGAATTTTCTGTAAAATATAAAAAACAATTTTTCTTAGTACATAAAATAAAACAACACTAATAAGTATTAATAATAAAAAACCTACATATTGCCAAACTTCAATATTCAGTATTTTATGATGACCAAACTCAGGTATCATTTTTTTTAACTTTTCAGTATGCCAAGGGTATGTTTTATTATATAATTCATTAATTTTTGATGTTGATTCAAGTGAAAAATACCAATTATCACCTGTCTTTTCAACATAAATTTCAGGAAGTTGGTTAGGAAACAACACATATTTATGAGCATTATTAAATAAAGTTGAATCAGCATACATACTATCAGTTGGAACTTTTGTAAAATCAATCATCAATCCTTTTCCATCTAATATTTTCTTTAACTTGATAGCTAAATTTTCAGCTTCTTCTCCTTCAAAACCAGCGATAGTAGTTGCTGCTTTTGAAGGATCGTAAGAATCTGATTGTAAAAAATAAATGTGTGTATAAATTGCTGAATTTGGATTACTTAAATCAACTTTTACCTTAGTTTGTGCAAAAATTACTGTTGAAAGTAATAAAAAAAATAAACTAATCTTCTTCATTTTAATAGGAATTTAAACTTCGCATCAAAATTAAACTATAATTTCATAGTTATAAATTAATGTGATAAAATTATTTTCTTTTCTTCTTATCTTTAAATTTCTTTTTCTTTATTGAAGTGAAAGTAACAGTATCATTAAAAGTATCTTTGGCTTTAGCGGCCTTATTTTTCCTCCAAGAATTATTTTCAGGAAGTAATCTTTGAAGTAAATCACTTCTTCCAACTTTAGACAACGTATTTCTAATCCATTGTTGATTTTCTTTTTTATACCAAAAGAAAAATCGATGCTGCTCATCTCTATCATTTTTGGTTTTAGGAGATTTCATAGGTTTTAACGTATAGGGATGGTAACCACTATAATAAATTACCGTAGCAACGGTCATTGGTGTTGGTGTAAACCCTTGAACTTGTTCCAATTGAAAGCCCAAATCTTTCGTCTCAGCAGCTAAGTTTGCCATATCTTCTAATTCACAAGCTGGGTGGCTTGAAATAAAATAAGGTATTAATTGCAAGTTTAACTTTTTACGAATATTTATTTTATCAAATCGTTCTTTAAATTTATGAAAATAAGAAAAAGAAGGTTTTCGCATTAATTTCAATACATTATCTGAGGTATGTTCAGGAGCCACTTTTAATCTTCCAGAAACGTGATTAGTCATCACTTCTTCAGTGTAAGCATCTAACTCTTTTGGATCGGCTAATTTATTAAATTCTGGCACTAATAAATCATGACGAATTCCACTCCCTATAAACGATTTTTTTATATTTGGATGCTTGTCAACAGCTTTATAAAGTTCAGTTAATGGCTTGTGCGAAGTATCTAAATTATGACAAATCACAGGCGAAATACAAGAAGGCGAAACACATTTATCGCAAATTTCCTGCACTTTCCCTTTCATTTTGTACATATTTGCGGAAGGACCTCCAATATCAGATAAATACCCTTTAAAATCGGGCATATTTGCAACCTGATCAACTTCTTTTAAAATAGATTCCTGACTTCTGCTTGCTATAAATTTTCCTTGGTGTGCTGAAATAGTACAAAAACTACAACCTCCAAAACAACCACGATGAATATTTATAGAAAACTTTATCATTTCAAACGCAGGAATTGTTCCTCGCTTGTTATATTTTGGGTGCGGCAAACGTGTAAAAGGTAAATCGAAAGAAGCATCAATTTCCTTTTCCGTCATGGTATGATACGGTGGATTTATAACCAACGTAGAAGTATTCACCTTTTGGAAAATACGATCTGCAAATAACTTATTAGATTCTTGCTCAATCACTTTAAAGTTTGAAGCAAACAATTTTTTATCTTTCAAACAAACCTCGTGTGAATGAATGCTTACATCTTTCCAATTTTTATTTTTAGGAAGTTCTTCATCATTCTTCAATAAAAATGCTGTTTGATTTACCGTTTTAATACTTGAAAAAGGAACTCCTTTTTGTAATAGTGTTACAATTTCACGTAAAGGCTGTTCACCCATACCATATACTAATAAATCAGCTTTTGAATCTTCTAAAATTGTTGGTTTTAAAGTGTCACTCCAATAATCATAATGTGTAACTCTTCGTAAAGAAGCTTCAATACCTCCAATTAAAACAGGAACATCAGGAAATTTTTCCTTTAAAATGTTCGTATAAACAGTAGTTGCATAATCTGGTCTAAAACCTTTATCTCCATTAGGAGTATATGCATCATTATCACGTCTTCTTTTACTTGCTGTATAATTACTAACCATTGGATCCATACACCCTCCTGTTACAGCAAAAAATAGTTTAGGAGTTCCCATTTTAGTGAAATCCTGTAAATTATCATTTACACTTGGCTGAGGAACAATTGCGACTCTTAATCCATAACTTTCCAAAATTCTACCAACAACTGCATGTCCAAATGCTGGATGATCTACATACGCATCTCCACTAAAAAGGATGACGTCTAGTTCTTCCCAACCTCTAAGTTTCACCTCTTTATTAGTGGTAGGTAACCAATCTGAAAGTTTATTCATTATCATATTTTGCAAAAATACACTATTTAAAACAATTCTAAAGAAAGCTCCTTCATAACATATTTCATAAAATAAAAGTTAACAAAAGTTAATGAGTGTTAACGTTTTAAACCTTTGTAATTATTAATGGTCAAAGAGGTATAACAATATAAAATTATATAATTATGAGAAAAATAGTAGGGATTTTAGTAATTGCATTTTTAGTTTCAACAACTGTAAATGCACAAGGAAACAAAAATAAAATTGGTCAAAAAAATCAATTTTCACCAGAACAACATGCAACTTTACAAACAAAAAGAATGACTTTACATTTTGATTTAGATAAAAATCAACAAAAAGCCATTTATGACTTGAAGAAAAAACAAGCTGAAAAACGATTGGCTACTAATGAAAAATTTAAACAAAATAAAGAAAAGGGGGTTCAGTTAACAAATGAACAACGTTTTGAAAATCAAAATAATTGTTTAGAAAATCAGATTGCGAATAAAACGGCTATAAAAAGCATTCTTAATAAAGAACAATTTGAAAAATGGGAAAACCATCAAATGGTTAAAATGAGAGACGGTAAAAAAAGAATGGCTCATGGAAAAAGAAATAATCAAGAAAGAAGAAATAAAAATAATGGAGAATCAAGAAATTACAGAATAAATAGATGTTAATTTTAGTTTGATTTGGTTAATTGTTTGTTAAGAACGCTGCTTTATGCAGCGTTTCTTATTTGTTTAACAATAATATTTGATCAATACTAATATCATTAGAAGACAATCCGTTGTACCTTTTTAGTTCTTCTACTGTTACACCATATTTTTTTGAAATTGAATATAAGGTATCCCCTTTTGCAACAGTATGACTATTCAAATCAACCTTATCATCATTTTTAAACTTTTTACCTAAGACTTGAGTATCGTATTTATGCAAATCATACTTTTCAATAAGCGCTATTAATTTTGCAGGATATCTTCTATCAGTAGCATAACCAGCTTCACTTAATCCTTTAGCCCATCTAACGTAATCTCCTTCTTTTAATTTGAATAATTTAGAATATCTATCTCTACTAGTTAAAAACAAAGAATGATCTTTAAATGAAGTGGCAGGATTTTCATATTTTCTAAAACATTCACCTTTTTCATCATCATCATGGTAAACACTTTCTCCTTCCCAACCTCTATGGCATTTTATGCCAAAATGATTGTTAGATTTTTTTGTTAATTCACTATTCCCACTTGACGATTCTAAGATTCCTTGTGCTAAAGTAATACTTGCTGGAATTTGAAACTTACGCATAGATTCCATTGCTGTATTTTTATAATTTTCAATATAATCTAAGGTTGAATTTTTAATTACTGAATTTTTGCTGGTCGTAGTAGTATTCGTATTACTTATAGGTTGGTTGGTTTTTACAACAATAACTTCCTTCTTGTGTGATTTTCTAACAACACTTTTTTTAGATTTACAACTTGAAAGTAAACCTACTATTACTAGTAATATTAATAAATAATTAAACTTCATACGTTATACTATTTGAGCTAATTTTTTCTTTTCTAACACTAAATTCATTCCATCAATTCCTTGTAAACCACCGGTATGAATTGCCAAAATTTTAGTTCCTTTTTTAAAATAATCTTTTTTTATTAAATCAACAATACCAAATAACATTTTTCCAGTATAAATTGGTTCTAAAGGTACTTGCGTTTCAGTTTTAAAATTATTGATAAAAGTAATTAATTCTTCTGAAATTTTAGCATAACCTCCAAAATGATAATTTGTATTTAAACTCCAATTATTCTGTTTTAGTACATACTTTTTAATTTCATTTTGAAGAAAATCACCTTTTAAGGCAGGAAATCCTATTACTTTTTGATGATTTTTAGATGAATTTATCAATCCTGAAATTGTACCACCTGTTCCAATTGAACTACAAATCACATCATATTTTTCGTCTTCTTCTGTCAAAATTTCTTCACAACCTTTTACCGCGAAATTATTTGTTCCTCCTTCTGGGACTAAATAAAAGTCACCAAAATTTTCTTTTAGCTTAGCTATAAATTCAGGTGTGGTTTTATTTCTATACTCACTTCTTGAAATAAAATGAAATTGCATATGATGTTCAGAAGCAAATTTTAATGTTGCATTATTTCTAAGAATCTCTTCTAAATTATTTGCCAGTTCATCACCTCTTATAATTCCAATTGTTTTAAAATTATGTTCAAAACCTGCTGCTGCAGTTGCAGCAATATGATTAGAATAAGCACCTCCAAAAGTCAACAATGTATGCTGATTTTGTTTAGAAGCTTCCAGTAAATTGTATTTTAATTTCCTATATTTATTTCCTGAAATAAAGGGATGCAACTCATCTTCTCGCTTTATATAAAGAGAAATCTCTTTATCACTTATTTCAGCTAAATGAATTTTTTGAATTCTGCTATTTTTAGTTGCTAAGAACAATTCTCAGTTTTTTCTTCAATTTCAGCCCATTCCTCCATCAATTTTTCTACTTTTTGTTTTTTTGCTTTGTAGTTATCAAAAAAATTGGGTTTTGTCGAAGCAAGCTCAAAGTTTTCAGTTAAATCCACATCCATTTCTGAAATTTCTTTTTCCAACCTATCTATTTGAGTTTCTATTTTAGATAATTGATTCTTTAATTTTTTAAGTTCTTTTTCGTCTTCTCGTGATAATTTATATTCTTTTTTATTAGAAGCTTCTGGTTTTTTTGCTACTACCGTTCTCTTTTCTGCCTCTCGTAAATTCTCAAGTTGATGTTGCTCCAAGAAAAAGTCGATATCTCCTAAATATTCTTTAATCACTTTATCCTTAAAACCATATACTGTGGTTGCTAGTCCTTGTAAAAAATCTCTATCATGCGAAACCAAAATAAGTGTGCCATCAAATTTATTAAGTGCTTGTTTTAAAACATTTTTTGATGCAATATCCAAATGGTTTGTTGGCTCATCCATGATTAAAACATTGAACGGTGACAATAGTAATTTACATAATGCCAGTCTATTTCTTTCACCACCAGACAACATTTTAGCTTTTTTATCTACCGCATCTCCACCAAACAAAAAAGAACCTAGCATATCTCTAACTCTGGCTCTATTACCATCGGTAGCTGCATTTTCCATAATTTCCAATACCGTTTGTTCTGGCTCTAAATATTCTGATTGATTTTGAGCAAAGTACCCGATTTGTACATTGTGTCCTAATTTTAAATGACCGCCATGAGGAATTTCCCCAACTAAAATTTTTGCCAAAGTAGATTTCCCTTGTCCGTTTTGCCCTACAAAAGCTATTTTGCTATTTCTTTCAATTAGTAAATCAACATTTTCCAACACATCCTTTTTCCCATAACTCTTAGAAAGATTATCAGCTTCAACAACTACTTTTCCAGGTTCCTTTGAAATTTGAAATCGAATATTCATCACTGCATTGTCATCATCATCAACTTCAATAAGTTCAACTTTATCTAATTTTTTTATTAAAGATTGAGCCATGGTTGCTTTGTTTGCCTTGGCTCTAAATTTATCTATTAAAAGTTGGGTTGCTTTTATTTCCTTCTCCTGATTTTTTTGTGCTTGTAATTGCTTTTCTTTTATCTCGCCTCGCAATAATAAAAATTGAGAATAAGGTTTTTTATAATCATATATTTTACCCAAAGAAATTTCAATGGTTCTATTGGTTACATTGTCTAAAAACATTTTATCATGCGATACTAAAACAATGGCACCTGGATAAACTTTTAAAAAGTTTTCTAACCAAATAATAGATTCAATATCTAAATGGTTTGTCGGCTCATCTAATAATAAAATATCATTATTTTGTAATAATAACTTTGCCAATTCAATACGCATTCTCCATCCACCAGAAAAAGTATTTGTTAGCTTATCAAAATCTTCTCTTTGAAAACCTAAACCTTGTAATATTTTTTCTGTATTTCCTTGATAATTATAACCACCAAGCAATTCGTATCTATGTGTAAAGTCATTTAAATCAACCATTAAATCATGATAGTAATCACTTTCATAATCTGTTCTGTCAGCTAATTCTTGATTTATTTTTTCTAGTTTGCTTTCTATTTCTTTAATTTCTTCAAAAGCTTGGTAAGCTTCTTCTAAAATTGTTCTTCCTTCTTCAAAATCTATATCCTGACGCAAAAAACCAATACGTACTTCTTTATCAAAAGCCATAGTTCCACTAGTACTTTCAATATCTTTAGAAAGTACTTTTAGCAGTGTAGATTTTCCCGCTCCATTTTTCCCAATTAAACCAATTCTATCTCCTTTATTTAATTTAAAAGTAATTCCTGAAAACAAATCAGAACCGGCAAAAGAAACCGTTAAATTATGTACGTTAAGCATTTATATTTTATAATTTAATGTAAATTTGTGTGTTTTTATATCAACTTTGCAAACTTACTATAAATAAGTTTGGAACTGAATTAAAGTTTTTTATTTTAATAAAAAATGAGTCTTAGCTTAAATTTAATGAAAATCATAAAAAAAGGATCAAAATTATATAGCATTTTATTTAATAAATGCCCAAAATGTCATGAAGGTGATTTTATGGTTGAAAAGAACATTTTTAAACTTCATAAAGCATTTAAAATGCATGAAAACTGTTCAGAATGTAATTTTAAATATATGATGGAACCTTCTTTTTTTTATGGTGCTATGTATGTTAATTATGGGCTAACTGTTGGACTTGCAATAATAACTTTTGTAATATCTACATTAGTTTTTCATTTAAATTTATTGGAAAGTTTTATTCCTATTGTCGTAATATTAATTTTAACCGCTCCTATTACCATTCGTCTTTCTCGCATTGTTTGGATTAATATTTTTGTTTCCTACAGTGCTAATCTGAAAAAAGCTGCTGAAAACGATCAATAGAAATCTCTTTATCTAATGCGACTTCTTCTTCTAAATATTTGTACAATGCTTTTGCAGCTATAGGTGCAATCATAACTCCACGAGTTCCTAAGCCATTTAGAATCGCTAAATTTTTATGTATTGGATGCTTTCCTACCAAAGGTCTTCTATCTTTTACAGTTGGTCTAATTCCTGCTGTATGTTCAACAATTGTATAAGGAACGGTTATAAACGATTCTAACTTAGTACTCAATTCTTGTTTACCTTCTTCCGTTGGAAGCTTTGTTTTATCTTTCCAATTAAATGTAGCACCAACTTTATAATAATTGTTACCTAACGGCAGCACAAATACTGAAGCCTTTATTAAAAAATCTACATTTAATTTGGGAGCATGTATGGCTATCAACTCTCCCTTTGCTTCTTGCATTGGTAAATAATTAAAAAACGGATTTTTGGTGATTCCAAAGCCTTCACAAAAAATTATTTTTGATGCTTTTACATTTTTATATTCAACACCGTCATTGCATATTTTTAGTTCAGTGTATTCAAATCTTTCATTTTTTAATAAGTTGCTATCTGTTAGATAATTTTTGTAATCTTCCAATAAAGATTTAGTGTCAATTCTTCCTGTATTAGTTAATTTTCCAAAACCATTATCCGCTAAAACTCCATCAAATTTTTTATTAATTATTTGAGCAATCATATAATTAGTTAGCAATGGTTTATCACAAGCAATAAACCAATTGTTTTGTTCCTCAACCGATTTAAATATTCGGTAAATATCTACTGGGAAATCATATTTTTTATTGAATTGCTTCTCTAATTTCGCATAAAAGGGCACTGCAATTTCTAATTGTTCTATTGCATTCCAAACGGGGGTGAAACGTTTTAAAATTACCGGATTGTACATTCCTCCTGCAACAATTGAAGAATTTTGAGAATTATCTTCAAAGACTATAAATGATTTTTTATTGTTGTCTAACTCTTTTGTAAAGGCTAAACCTGCTAATCCTAAACCGACAATTATATAATCTACTTGCATCGGACAAATTTAGGCTATAAAACAAAAAACTCTTGCTATATGCAAGAGTTTTTTGTTTTATAATAGGTAGAATTTAGTAATTCCACATATCTAATTCTTTATTTCTAATACCCTCTTTAATTTTATTAGATTCCAATACTTGGAATAATGCATTTCCTTTTACATATTGTGCTACATCTCTATTCCCATAAATATTCTCTTCTCTATAAATAATAGAGTTAAATCTTCTTGCATTTAACAAGTGATCAAATGAAATTGGGTATGCTGAATTTTTTTGGTTGAAAACTTTCATTTCATGAAGTGTATTTCTCGCATCTGGAAACCACACCCAAAACAACGCTAATTGTTCATTAAGATTAAAATTTTCTCTTCCCATTGTTTGAATATCTGGTGCAACTGGTGCTATTGCCAATAAACGATATTTTAATTCTCCCTGACGCTTGTCAAAATACCAAAGTCCTTTAATTTTGATACCTTCAATATCTTGAGATGTTAAGTTAATTTTATCAATATATTCATCAATATTGGTTGCTCCTGCATTCAACTCATCAATACCTGCTTCAGTAGTATCAATTCTGTACAATTTTCTATTTATTTCAGCCTTAGTCATTTTAGCTGTAAAATAGTCATCATCATAAACTTCAGTAATTACATCGCTCTTAATACCTTTTAATAAGGTATCAAACAAAGAACGTCTATTCCCAGAGATACTTGTAGTATCAATTGGGTAATACATAGGTAAATTAATACGCTCATTTAAATCTATATATTCCCATACAACTTTAGACCATAAAATATCCCTATCGTCTATATAACCGTATTCTAATGGCTTGTCATTATCAACAGCTAATTGCTCGGCTGTTTTCACACCAATATCAGAAGGATTTTGCGCATTCAATAAATTTGATTGTGCATATATTGAATTAAATAGCAAAAATGCTAAAATAAAAATCCCAATATGTTTCTTATTTATCATTTAAAATTTATTTTATTGTATTTCAATACTTACAGCTGATGCTTCTTTAATTTTATAAGTAGTATTACCTACTAACGATGATTTAATATCGAATATTGTAACTACATCACCTCTTTTAGCTTTAGCAATAGCTTTTTTAGCTTGAGCATCCATTTTACTACCTCTAACTACCACTGCACCTTGTCCTGGTACTTTTAAAGTAAAACCTGAAGTCCTAAGTACTAAATCAAAATCAAAATCTGGTAATTCAGCACCAACAGTAGAGTTTTCCAAACTAGTTTTAGGCATTATAACATACCCCATTTGTTTTCTTATACTTCCACTTGGAGAAGGAATATCCTTTATTCTAAAATTTTGAGAAGTACTAACTGTCTGTCCATCAGGCATTTTACCTGAAACACTAATTTTAACTTCATTTCCTGTACTAGGTGTCATTGTGTATTTACCTGAACCTGTTGCTCTTTTTAGTCCAACTCCATTTGCAGTAACTAAATTATCAGGTATTCCTGGTATTGAAATTGTCATAGGATTTGGCACTCCCCTATATACAACATTCATTTTATCTGCAGAAATTACGGCACTATTTGGTTTTGGAATTACAGCATAAGAACTATTAATTTCTATTTCAACAGGTTCTCCATTTTCCATAAAAACAAACTTCCCTTTAATTTCTCTCTCACCTACTGCACCTGCTGGAAAATTAAGTTCCGCACCACCATCTTTAATTTCTTTAATTTCAATTCCATTTACAACCACTTTTTCTGGTTTTAAAGAAGCATCATAACGTCCTAGTACTATTTTTCCTTTAAAATTTTCACCTTGGAAAAATGCTGATTTTTCAGGAATTAAAATAGTTTTATAGTTTGACATGGAAACGTCACTTTCTAATTGACCTCCTAGAAGGTTTCCATAAATATCAGATTGTGTTGTTTTAATATCTGTTTGCATTGATGTTAAATTAGTAATGGTAGATATTAAAGGGAATCCTTCATATCTATTATTTAACCATGCTTGTTTAATTCCTCCTTCTGTTTCCTGATCAGATGTGTTAAATCTCTTATTAATATTTGCTATAATAACTGTATTATTCCCAACAAGTTTAATTATTTGGTCTCTATAGGAGTTTATACTATTTAAAAATTCTTTTCCACCTTCAGTAAAGGTATCTCCTTTAAAAAAATATTCATCGACAATTCCTGCCTGATCCATAGATTCATAATCTTTAACATCTTCAATCTCAGCAAGGAATAATGCCTTTTCACCCTCTAAAAAGCTGTTGAAATTTTTTGACAAATCATCAACTTTTTTAGCTGTATCATATAAGGATTTATATTTTTCTGGTTGTTCCTGAGCTTTGGTTGCTATATTTGATAATATATCATTATTCTTTAAGGATGTAGCTGTATTATTATCAACCAACTTTTCATTCACAAACCCGAAAGCTGAGAGTACTTCTTTGGACATATTCATTGCTAACATCGCAATAAAAATTAAGTACATTAAGTTAATCATTTTCTGCCTTGGTGATAGTGTACCTGAAGCCATACTAATTAGTTTTTTTTATTAATTTATTAGCCAATATTCAACTAATTACTTTTTATTAGACATTGCAGATAACATACCTCCATAAACACTATTCAGTGAAGAAAGACTTGTTGTTAAGGATTCCATTTGTTCTTTTAATTTCTCTGAATTTACAACAACTTGTTGATTAATCTCAGCTTGTCTACTTGAGCTATCAAGTTGTACTTTATACAAACTATTTAACGATTCCATTTGAGCTGCTGCCATTGACATTTGCTCGCTATATCTATTTGTAGCAGCTATAGAGTCTACCGCAGGTGCAATATTTTCTGCAGCACCTTTAAAGTTTTGAATACTTTCTCCTAAACTTTGCATTAAACCGGCATCTAATTTAGCTTCTTTCAGCATTGAATCTAACTTTTGGGAAAGTAAACTTTGAGATTCTCTTGCATCTTTTCTATCTTTATCTCTATCTTGTCCACTTCCTAATTCGGGATAAACTAGTGCCCAATCCAAATCATCATCAACAGGTTCGAAAGCGGAAATAGCAAATATTATAGCTTCCGTAATTAACCCAATGGCTAACATAACATTTCCTGTTAAAAAACCTATATGGAAATGTGTAAGTTTAAAAAGAGCTCCTATAATAACTACAGATGCTCCAAGGCCATAAGCCATATTAAATATTTTTTTAGTATTCTTTGATGATGCCATAATTTTAATTTTTAAGTTTGGGTTATTTTTTTTTAATTACCTTCAATGTTAGTTCCTAAAAAATCTTGTACTGTTCTAAAACCAATATAACTTCTTGCTGAGTCACCGTATTCATAATCTCTTGTACTAACTTCTAAAAAATACGCTACATCTTTCCAGGATCCTCCTCGAATAATTTTTCTGTGATTTTCTGAGATTTCCACATTTGGATTCATGGTTGAACCTATATAATAGGATGCTTCACTATAAGCTGTATTTGTCCATTCAGATACATTACCTGCCATGTTATAAAGTCCATAATCATTTGGGTTATACGATTTAGCTTCCATAGTATACAAAGCTCCATCAACAGCATAATCACCTCTAGCTGGTTTGAAATTTGCTAAAAAACAACCTCTATCAGAAGTTGTATAAGGTCCTCCCCATGGATATGTTGAATAATTTAAACCTCCACGTGCAGCATATTCCCACTCTGCCTCAATTGCCAATCTAAAATATGGTACTGAACTTGCATTCTTTTTTGACTTTAAAAAATCGTTTTTCTTTTTCGTTCTCCAACTACAAAATGCTTTTGCTTGTTTCCAATTAACTCCAACAACTGGGTAATCAGAATACGCTTGGTGAAAGAAATAATCTTGGTGCATTGGATCATTATAAGAATAATTAAAATCTTTTACCCAAACAGTTGTATCAGGATATACTTCAACTATTTCATCTTTAATAAAATCTTTTCTGTCTCCTTTTTCTTTTGCAGCTGCACCTCTATCTAACCATGAGTATTTGAATTTTAATTTTTTGGTATCCAAAATTCTTTTTCCATCAAAACTATTTTCAATAGATACGTACATTGTATCCATTACTTCTGAATAATATTCGTCTGGAAATTCATTATTATCCCAAATTAATTCTTCTCCCCAATTTAATGATCTTCCTTGTAATGGTGAATTTACATCTCCTAAACTACCATAATTATTCATCATATACTTTTGGTATGGAGACATATTTGTAGTATCTGGATTTGAAAATTGGTAATCTGGGAGAATTATATTGGTGTCATCAGACATTAATTCTGATAATAGCGCTAATTTTGTTCTTATAATTGAATCTCGAACCCAAAATACAAATTCTTTATACTCACTGTTCGTAATTTCAGTTTCATCCATATAAAATGGTCTTACAGTAACTGTTCTTGAAGGTGTTGTAAGTGATCCTGCAACATCTTCATCACTTTTCCCCATTGTAAAAGAACCTCCTGGAATTAAAACCATTCCTAATGGTTTTTGTGAATACCATCTACTTTGTGATCTTACACCTATCAACTCACCTTGGTCACTAGAACCACAGCTATATACTAATAAAGCCAATAAAATATACAATGATATTTTCTTCATAATTATTTTCTTCATCTATTTAGGCAAACCTATTACTAATTATTTTAAAAAACAATATTTACTTTAATCTGTTTAAAACAAAAAAAAACGTATTTTATTATGTATGAATACATAATTTTTTATACTAATTTTTTTAATGTCTTAAACCATCTATCAGGGATTTCCTGATTAGTTGCACTTATATAATCTTCATAAGTACATGGTATTAACGCATGTCTCTTAAATTTATTATTATCGTTTAAATTAATTTCCATCCACCAACGACCACTCTTATTACTTTTATGAAAAGTAAGTATTTGATCGTCAATTGGCACACTATATTTTTGGTAATTATCTTTTAACCCAAAAGGATAATCTTTTGCTCTATAATTAACACCTTCAATAAAATACCATATCATTTGAGATATTAATTGAGCTGTTTGGGTTTTAGCATCAAATTCAGCATTGTATTCATAAATACCAAATGAAGTTACCTTGTCACTTATTCCTGCATAACGTGAAATAGCGCAAATATCTGCTCCTGAAAACCCGTTTGGTGTTGCATTCTTATTTGCAGGTGCATCTGAATTTTTGATAGCAGATAAATCTATCGTCACAATATCTGCATCTCTCATCAATGGCTCAACTAGTTTAATGGAGTTTACAACCTCTCCCAATCTATACGTATCAAAGAACAAACTATCTAATAAATCAATTTCCTCTTGAGAATTAAAATAGGTTTGATAACCAATATTACTATAATTAAATAAATTATTTGGCTTATTCATTACAATTTTACTCAAGTATGACTGTGAAGTCAATTCATCTTCTATAGAGCCTAAATCAAATTTATTGTCAACTGCTACTATGTTTACAGTTTGCTCAAGTTTATCGTATGCTCTATAATTGGCATACGTTAAATCCTGACTTCCGCCTATGATAATAGGTATTATTTTATTTTTAATTAAGTAAGATAATAAGTTCCCTAAAGCAAAATAAGTGTCCTCAATTGTATTTCCTTGTGAGATATTTCCTAAATCAGCAACACTTATTGGCCAATTGCCTAGATATAATTTGTATAATTCTTTTCTAATTTCATTTAAATTAGAACCTGTTCCGTAATTTCCTACAGAAGCCCTTCCTTCTTCTACACCAATTATTGCTATTCTTATTTTAGTTAAATCTGGAAAACCATTTTGCGCTGTATAAATATCGATACATTGACCAAAAGCTTGACTAGATTGCATTTTGGCATGAATCAATAATGTTTCATCAACAGGATTAAGATATTCGAAATTCATTGATTAGGGGTTGTTATCTTTTTCTATTTTGGAGCAAGATAATCAAAAAATTTATTTTTTCGTTGTTTTACGCTTTGTAGTTTTTTTAGTTGCTTTCTTTTTGGGTGATTTTTTTTCAATTATTTCTTTTACTTCTTCTAACGTCAATTTTAAAGCATCGACAGTTTTTGGCAGTTCTATCTTTAATTTTCCTTTTAAAATGTTTGATCTACCCCAACGTGCTTTTTCAACTCTAATACCTTCTTCTTCCCAGTTGTGCAATACTTTCTCAATATCTTTACGTTTTTTATCTTCAATTAATTCAACAATATTTTCTTTTGTTAAATTATCAAAATCGTATTTTTTATTGACATTAATATAAATTCCATTCCACTTTAAAAACGGACCAAAACGTCCAACTCCTTTTTGAACTGGTAAATTATCATGTTCACCAATAGGAGCATCGGCTTCTTGCTTTTCTTGAATTAATTCTATAGCTCTATTAATATCAACAGACATTGGATTTTCATCCTTCGGAATTGAAACAAACATGGTGTCATATTTAATATATGGGCCAAAACGACCGTTTGCTACTATTACCTCAATATCTTCATAGCCACCAATAGTTTTAGGCAGTTTAAATAAATCCATTGCTTCTTCATACGTAATTGAAGTTAACGTTTGGTCTCCTTGTAAACTAGCAAACTTTGGTTTTTCTTCATCGGTTGCTTCGCCAATTTGAACCATTGCTCCAAATCTTCCTAAACGAGCATATACATTTTTTCCACTTTCCGGATCTTCTCCTAATAAACGCTCTCCTTTTGCACGGTCAGCATTTGCTGCAACATCTTCAACTATTGGGTGAAATTTATTGTAGAAATCTTTAATCATAGAAATCCAATCTTCTTTTCCTTCAGCAATATCATCAAATTCAGATTCTACTTTTGCAGTAAAACCAAAGTCTAAAATATTTGAGAAATTTTCAACTAAAAAATCGTTTACAATGTTTCCAATATCAGTAGGTGTTAATTTACCTTTATCTGAACCAACTTTTTCTGTTAAAGTAGCTAAAGTTACTTTTTGACTTTCTAATTTTATCTGTGTATAATCTCTATCTGTTCCGTCAATACTACCTTTTTCTACATATTCTCTACGCTGAATTGTAGAAATTGTTGGTGCATATGTTGATGGACGACCAATACCTAATTCTTCTAATCTTTTTACTAAAGAAGCTTCTGTATAGCGATATGGCGCTTTTGTATAACGCTCTGTTGCTGTAATAACTTCATTTATTAAAGATTCACCTTCAGCCATAAAAGGAAGCATTCCTTCTTGTTCTTCATCTTCTAAATCAGTACCTTCTAAATACACTTTTAAGAAACCATCAAACTTTATCATTTCACCATTTGCTGTTAAAACTTTGGTGTTTTTGTTATTGGTAATTTTAACATTGGTACGTTCTAACTGAGCATCACTCATTTGAGACGCAATTGTTCTTTTCCAAATTAAATCGTACAATCTATCTTGGTCATAATCAACTGAAACAGATTGTGTGCTCATAGTTGTAGGTCTAATTGCTTCGTGAGCTTCTTGAGCCCCTTTAGCTTTTGTACTAAAGCTTCTTGGTTTGCTATATTCTTTTCCAAAAGATGATGTAATTTCTTCTTTTGCATCATTTTTAGCATCTTCTGATAAATTTACACTATCCGTTCTCATATAGGTTATAAAACCTGCTTCATACAAACGTTGCGCTATCATCATAGTTTTAGCTACCGGAAAATATAATTTTCTTGAAGCTTCTTGTTGTAATGTTGATGTTGTAAATGGTGCTGCTGGTGATTTTTTAGCTGGTTTTTTCTGAAGGTCTTCAACTTTAAAATCAGCTTCAATACATGAATTTAAAAACGATTCAGCTTTTGCTTTCGTTTCGAAATTTTTAGGTAAAGTTGCTTTAAATTTCTTTCCCTCTTCAGTAATAAATTCAGCAACAACTTTATAAGAAGCTACGGGCTTAAATTCACTAATTTCTCTTTCTCTTTCAACAATTAAACGCACAGCAACAGATTGCACTCTCCCTGCTGATAAACCTCCTTTTATTTTACGCCAAAGTACAGGCGACAATTCATAACCTACTAACCTATCTAAAACTCTTCTTGCTTGTTGTGCATTTACTAAATTATAATCTATACTTCTTGGATTTTCAACAGCTTTTAAAATAGCTTTCTTTGTTATTTCGTGAAAAACAATTCGCTTTGTATTGGCTTCTTTCAGCTTTAATTGCTCAAATAAATGCCATGCAATAGCCTCTCCCTCACGATCCTCATCCGATGCTAACCAAACAGTATCAGCTTTCTTCGCTAAATCTTTTAACTTTTTAACAATTGCTTTTTTATCAGTTGCAACAACATATTTTGGCATAAAATCTCCTTCTACATCAATTCCAATTTCCTTTGAAGGTAAATCTGCAATATGCCCAAAACTTGATTCTACTTGAAAATCTTTTCCTAAAAAATTTTCTATTGTTTTTGCTTTTGCCGGTGACTCAACTATTACTAAATTTTTAGCCATATTTCTTATTAATTATTTTCTTTCATCTCTCAATAATTTCTTTTTCTTCTTCAAAATTATTTAGAATCTTATTGAGATTTTGGATTGCAAAAGTATATAGATTTTTTTAAATGGGAAGTTTAAATAAATTTTAAACAAAAAAATATTACTCAAAAACATAGACTCCTATTGGCTTTTCAGCAATAAAATAAAAATAAAAAGAGCCCGAAAAACTGATTATTATTATAAAAACTTAGTATAAATTAAAGGTGCTAAGCAATTTAATATCATTATTTTCATAAGAATATTGGTATAAAACACCTTCTCCAATCATTAATAAATGATTTTCAAGAGGAATTACATCAAAAGTATTAATGTCTTTAAAGTGGTTTAATAACACAATTTCATTTACATCGGTTTTATCATATACTTTTAAACCTGCATCTCCATCACAAATAAATAACTTTTCATCTTTTACTCCCAATCCATAAGGTCCTACCATGGAATACGAATTTTCTAATATCGGATTTTTAATATCTGAAATATCTACAATTTGCAAACTGCTATCAAAAGCACCACAAGAATTCCCTGACCTTAAAGTAATATACGCATAATTATCATCAACTACAACGGGGTCACAAGCCGTTCCATGACTAAATTCAGATACAAATTGGGGCGAACTTGGTTCTGTAATATCATAAATAAACATACCAGACATGCTACCTAAAAACAAGTATTGGTTTTGATTAAAAATAGTTTCAATATCAAAACCTGCAGATACAGATTCCAACTGAGTTGGGTTATCTAAATTCCCAATATCAAAAATATGTATTGAATGGCTATCAACTGCATATAAATACGAGTTTACAATTTTAAAACGAGCCATTGAACCTCCTTGACCTGAAGTGACCACTGCTTCAGCAAAAGCAATATCATTATAAAGTATATTTGTATTTATTTCTCTTCTTTCACGTTTAATTACCCAATCTACAACTACATTATTTTGAGTGTTTAAAGCTTGCCAGTCTACTACAGTATTTTGAGGTATGCTGTAATAATATGGAAAAACATCATTTAAACGATTTACTAATTTTATATTATTAATATCTGAAATATCAAAAACCAATAAATCAATAAAACTATCAGCATATAGGAAATTGTTTTTAACTGAAATATCTATATTTCCAAGTATCTGTAAAAATGAAATTTTAACCGGATTTTCAGGATTTGTGTTGTTAATAATATGAATCCCTTTATTTTTATCATTTACAAAAATATACTTGTTGTAACTGTAAATTTTTCCAGATTGTTCAATTACTCTTGGAGGTAAAATATCTACCGATTTTCTTAATTCATCAAAACTAATTGTTACTGGTGTTGCTAAATCATAGTATTCATACTTGTCATCATTTGAACAAGAAATAAAAAAAATTGAAATTAAAATCGCCGAAAAAAATAAATTTTTAGTTTTCATATTAAAACAATTTAAATAGTATTTACTTAAACAAAGTTAAGATATCTTAACTTATTTCAAATTTAAAATATTCTGCCAATATGTCATATATCTGAAAAAATGAATTATATTTGCACCTGAATAAAAGATATATGAGTCAAGAAAAAGTAATCGTAGAAAAAAACCAAGGTCAAGCGCTTTTGACCAATCAAATAGAAGGTAATAGCAAAAAACTATATATTGAAAGTTATGGTTGTGCTATGAATTTAAATGATAGTGAAATTGTAGCAGCAATACTATCTGAACAAGGATATAACACCACCCATTTAATTGAAGAAGCCGATTTAGTTTTGGTAAATACCTGCTCAATTAGAGAAAAAGCAGAACAAACTGTTCGTAAACGTTTAGAAAAATACAATGCCGTTAAAAAGATAAATCCTAGAATGAAAGTTGGGGTTTTAGGTTGTATGGCAGAACGTTTGAAAGAAAAATTTTTAGAAGAAGAAAAAATAGTTGATTTAGTTGTTGGGCCAGATGCTTACAGAGATTTACCAAACTTATTAGAAGAAGTAAATGCTGGACGAGATGCCGTTAATGTAATATTATCTAAAGAAGAAACCTATGGAGATGTTTCTCCTGTTCGATTAAATAGCAATGGAGTTTCAGCTTTTGTATCTATTACCAGAGGTTGCGATAATATGTGTACTTTTTGTGTAGTTCCTTTTACACGAGGGCGAGAACGTAGCAGAGAACCAAAAAGTATTTTAGAAGAAGTTAAACAACTTAGCGAACAAAATTATAAGGAAATTACACTTTTAGGTCAAAATGTGGATAGTTACCTTTGGTATGGCGGCGGATTAAAAAAAGACTTTAAAAATGCTTCAGAAATTGCACAAACAACTGCTATTGGATTTGCTGAATTATTAGAAATGGTAGCTATTGCATTTCCAAAAATAAGAATTCGATTTTCTACATCCAATCCTCAGGATATGAATTTAGATGTAATTTACACCATGGCAAAACACGATAACATTTGTAATTACGTTCATTTACCAGTTCAATCTGGTAGTACTTCTGTACTAAAAAGAATGAATAGACAACATACGCGTGAAGAGTATATGGAATTAATTGATAACATTAAAAAAATAATTCCTGATTGCGCTTTATCACAAGATATGATGACTGGTTTTTGTGGTGAAACTGAAGAAGAACATCAAGAAACATTAAGTTTATTAGAATATGTGAAATACGACTTTGGTTTTATGTTTGCCTATTCTGAACGACCTGGAACTCCTGCAGCTAAAAAAATGGAAGATGATATTCCACTTGACGTTAAGAAAAGACGTTTAGCTGAAATAATTTTAGTGCAACAAAAACACAGTTTATATCATTTAGAACAGTTTGTTGGAAAAACTGTTGAGATTTTAATTGAAGGTTCTTCAAAAAAATCTGACGCACATTGGAAAGGTAGAAATTCACAAAATGCGGTTGCGGTTTTCCCAAAAGGAGATGAAAAAATTGGTGATTTTGTAAATGTTTATATTGAAGATTGTACTTCAGCAACGCTTCTTGGAAAAAGAATTTAAAACTATGGAATCATTACAAGCAATAAAACAACGTTTTGAAATTATTGGAAACGATATTCATTTAAACCGAGCTTTAGAAAAAGCAATTAGAGTTGCACCAACTGATATTTCAGTATTAGTTACGGGTGAAAGTGGTGTAGGTAAAGAAAGTATTCCGAAAATAATTCATAATTTATCACATCGTAAACACGCAAAATATATTGCTGTAAACTGTGGTGCAATTCCTGAAGGAACTATTGACAGTGAACTTTTCGGGCACGAAAAAGGCTCTTTTACAGGAGCAACTTCTGCACGTAAAGGATATTTTGAAGTAGCTGATGGTGGTACTATTTTTTTAGATGAAGTTGGTGAATTGCCATTAATTACACAAGTTAGATTATTGCGTGTATTAGAAAATGGTGAATTTATTAAAGTTGGTTCTTCACAAGTAGAAAAAACAAATGTTCGTATTGTTGCTGCAACTAACTTAAATATGCACGATGCAATTGGAAAAGGAAAATTTAGAGAAGATTTATACTATCGTTTAAGCACTATTGAAATACATTTGCCTCCATTACGTGATCGTTTAGCTGATATTCATTTATTATTTAGAAAATTTGCAGCAGATTTTGCTCAAAAATATAAAATGCCAACTGTTAGACTTTCAGAAAGTGCTGTAAAAATGTTAGAAAATTATGGCTTTCCTGGAAATATTCGCCAGCTGCGTAACATAGCAGAACAAATTTCAGTAGTTGAAGAAAATAGAGAAATTTCTTCGCAAAAACTGCTTCAATATTTGCCAAGTAAAGGAACAAACCTACCATCAGTTATAGATCAAAAAAATTCAAGTGGTAATTTTGCAAACGAACGAGATATCATGTATAAAGTGTTGTTTGACATGCGAAATGACATTAACGATTTAAAAAAGTTAACGCTTGATTTAATGAAAAGTGGAGACAGCCATAAAGTTCAAGAAGAAAACAAAAATCTTATTAAAAAAATATACAAAGAAGATTCTTCAGAAATAGAAAATGAAAACAATGTTGAAGTTGTTCGTATTAATGAAAAATTTAATTTTGATGACGATTTTGAATTCACTGAAACTATTGATGATGATGAAAGTTTATCAATTCAAAGTAAAGAAATTGAATTAATAAAAAAATCATTAGAAAAAAACCAAGGAAAACGAAAATTGGCAGCAAAAGAATTAGGTATTTCTGAAAGAACATTATATCGTAAAATAAAACAATACGATTTATAGTTTAAATAATTAACTTTGAATTTATTTTTTAAATTCATCAAAACAGGTTTAAAACATTTTAATGAAAAAATTTAAATACACCCTTTTATTTTTATTGATTGTTTCTGCTCAAAGTTGTGGGATATATTCATTCACAGGAACTAATTTACATCCCGATGTGAAATCAGTGCAAATAGATTATTTTCCAAACAACGCTATTTTAGTTGAACCTTCTTTAAGTCAGGAATTTACAATTCGTTTTCAAGATTTATTCACAACACAAACCAATTTAACTCTAGTAAAATCAGGTGGAGATTTACAATTTGAAGGTGAAATAACTGGATACAAAATTAACCCAATGACTGCAACTGCAGCACAAACTGCAGCACAAAACCGCCTTACAATTACAGTAAATGTTCGCTTTTATAATAATAAGTTAGAAGAAGATAATTTTGAAAGAACGTTTTCTCACTATTATGATTATGATGCTAATGCACAATTAGTAGGTGGAATATTAGATGATGCTTTTAATGAAATTTTGGAACGCGTAACACAAGATATTTTTAATGCTTCAGTAGCAAAGTGGTAACTTTATGAATAGTTCACAATACATAAACATATTACAAAACCCTGAATCTATAAATACGTTAAGAACGCAGAAATTAGAAGAAATTGTTAGTGAATTTCCTTATTTTCAATCTGCTAGAGCATTATTATTAAAAGGACTTAACAAAACTAATAGTTATAAATATAACCCAACATTAAAAAAAACTGCTGCTTATACTATAGATAGAAGCGTACTTTTTAACTTTATTACATCCCCAATATTTATTAATAAAACAACTACAAATGTTGAAGTATTAGAAGATATTGAAATTGTTGAAGCCGAAACTATTAAAGTATTACATGAAAAAATAACAGCTATTGTTTCTTCTAAAAATGAAAAAACAAAACTTACAATTGTTCCAAAAGAAGAAATTGAAGAAAATGCACAAAATGCAACTGAAGTTCTAGAAATTGGCAAACCACTCTCATTTAGTAGTGCTGAACCTCATTCATTTAATGAATGGATGCAATTAATTAGTCAAAAACCAATTATTAGAGAAGAGAAAAAAAACGATAAATTTAGTGTTATAGACAAATTTATTGAGTCAAACCCAAAAATTAAGCCTGTAGATAAAAACGCTGTAAATTTTGATGTTTCCATTGAAAGTTCTAAAGAAAATGACAATTTAATGACTGAAACTTTAGCTAAAGTTTACTTAGAACAAAAGAAGTATGGAAATGCAATTAAAGCATATCGCATTTTATGTTTGAAATATCCAGAAAAAAGTAGTTTCTTTGCAGACCGAATTAAAGCAATAAAAATTTTACAAAGAAACAAGTCATGACGTATACATTATTTTTAGTTCTAATTATGATCGTAGCATTCTTGCTAATTCTAATTATTATGGTACAAAACCCTAAAGGTGGAGGATTATCTTCTTCTTTTGGTGGTGGTGGAACACAAGCATTAGGTGGAGTTCAAAATACAACTAACTTTTTAGACAAAAGCACTTGGACATTATCAATAATATTACTTGCGCTCATTTTATTATCAAATTTTGTAGCACCAAAAGTAAATGTAATTGATACAAGTTCAGAAATTGAAAACACTATTGAAAATCGTGAAGTTCAAGATGTACCAGAACTACCTGCTGCAACAACAACTTTAAAAGATTCCGCTCAATAATATTTAAAAAATATAGAAAATAAAAATGCCAATGTGGATGACACGTTGGCATTTTTATTTCCTATATTTTTAGTTAAAAAGTACATTTGTCAGTTTTACTAAACTGGCACACTTTTAGACAGTTTAATTCATAGAATTCATAAATTTCAAACAAATTACAAATGAACAAAAATACTATTAAACCATTAGCAGATAGAGTTTTAGTAAAACCTCTTGAAGCTGAAACTACAACTGCTTCAGGACTTATTATTCCTGATTCAGCGAAAGAAAAACAACAAGAAGGTACTGTAATAGCTGTTGGTAATGGCACTAAAGATGAACCAATGACTGTAAAGGTTGGTGATACTGTTTTATTTGGTAAATATGCAGGTTCTGAACTAGTTTTAGAAGGTACTGAATATTTAATCATGAGAGAGTCTGATATTTTAGCAATTATTTAATAGTTTTAAAAATAAAAAAATGGCAAAAAATATAATTTTTGATATAGAAGCACGTGATGGTTTAAAGCGTGGTGTTGATGCTTTAGCAAATGCAGTTAAAGTAACATTAGGACCAAAAGGAAGAAATGTTGTTATAGGAAAATCTTTTGGTGGACCTGTAATTACTAAAGATGGAGTAACTGTTGCAAAAGAAATTGAATTAGAAGATCCTTTAGAAAATATGGGAGCTCAAATGGTGAAAGAAGTTGCTTCAAGAACTAACGATTTAGCTGGAGATGGAACAACAACTGCAACCGTATTAGCGCAAGCAATTGTAAAAGAAGGATTAAAAAATGTTGCTGCAGGCGCAAATCCATTAGATTTAAAACGCGGTATTGACAAAGCGGTTGAAGCTATTGTTAAAAATTTAAGAGAGCAATCTCAAGAAGTAGGTAACAAATCAGATAAAATAAAGCAAGTCGCTTCAATTTCATCAAATAATGATGAAACTATTGGTGATTTAATTGCACAAGCTTTTGAAAAAGTTGGTAAAGAAGGTGTTATTACTGTTGAAGAAGCTAAAGGAACTTCTACTTATGTAGATATTGTTGAAGGAATGCAATTTGACAGAGGTTACTTATCTCCTTATTTTGTTACTAACGCTGATAAAATGTTAGTAGATTTAGAAAATCCATATATTTTATTATTCGACAAGAAAATTACAAATCTTAAAGATTTATTACCAATTCTAGAACCTGTTGCCCAAAGTGGAAAACCATTATTAATAATTGCTGAAGATGTTGAGGGTGAAGCTTTAGCTACATTAGTAATGAACAAATTACGTGGAGCACTAAAAATTGCCGCAGTAAAAGCTCCAGGTTTTGGTGATAGAAGAAAAGCAATGCTAGAAGATGTTGCAATCTTAACAGGTGGTACTGTAATTGCTGAAGAAAGAGGTTTAACTTTAGAAAAAGCAACACTTGAAATGTTAGGTACTGCTGAAAGAGTTACTATTGATAAAGACAATACAACTATTGTTAATGGTGCTGGAAATGCTGAAGATATAAAAGGTAGAGTTGCGCAAATTAAAGCGCAAATTGGAACTACTACTTCAGATTACGACAAAGAAAAACTACAAGAACGTTTAGCTAAATTAGCTGGTGGTGTTGCTGTTTTATATGTAGGTGCTGCTAGTGAAGTTGAAATGAAAGAGAAAAAAGACAGAGTAGACGATGCATTACATGCAACTCGTGCTGCTGTTGAAGAAGGTATTGTTGCTGGTGGTGGAGTTGCTTTGGTAAGAACTATAGAAGTTTTAAAAACACTTACTACTGATAATTTAGATGAATTAACAGGTGTTAAAATTTTAGCAAGAGCAATTGAGGAACCATTACGTCAAATTGTAGAAAATGCAGGTGGTGAAGGTTCAGTTGTAGTTGCTAAAGTTATGGAAGGAAAAGGAGACTTTGGTTATAATGCTAAAACTGGAGAATATACTAAAATGCTAAAAGCTGGTATTATTGACCCTACTAAAGTAACAAGAATTGCGTTAGAAAATGCTGCTTCAGTTGCAGGTATGATTTTAACAACTGCTTGTTCATTGGTTGATATAAAAGAAGATGCTCCAGGTGGCGGTATGCCTCCAATGGGTGGTGGAATGCCAGGAATGATGTAAAAAAGTTATTCAATATATTATAAAAAAATCCGATGCTAAAAACATCGGATTTTTTTGTTTACTGAAATTTTAAATTATCACTTTAAATTATACTCTAAGCTTTACATGAACATTTTCCTGGTGCACACATTTCACTATCTTTAGTCATTGAAGCCATTTCTGATTGGCACTCACATACATCGCCTTCACAAGTGCATTCGCCAGCTTCTTTACACTTACAATTGTCAGCATGTATCATTTCTTTTGCATCAACTGATTTTACTTTTAAATCCATTTTACAAACTGGGCAAGAACCCACTTCATCATATGTTTTTCCTTTTTCGCAATCCATTGGACATTGGTAAACATCCGCTGTAGACATTTCTTCTGAACCATGGTCATGACCTTCATGACTTTCAATTTTAACATCTTCTTTAACTTCTTCTTTTTTAGTTTCTTTACACGCAGTAAAAAGTACAACAAACGAGAAAATTGCTGTAAGTACAAAAATTGTTTTTTTCATTATTTTAATTTTTAAATATTATACATTTTATATAGTCTACTAAAGTAATAAAAAATGACAACTCTTTTTAAACTTTTTTCAGGTCTTAGTTTTCTTGCTTCAATTTTTGATAATAAAAAGCTGGTAATAAAACCAGTAAAAAAATTGGGTGAATTAAAAATCTCCTAACATAAAAAATAAGTTTATAATCGTTACTTAAATTAAATTTCAAAAGTATAAATAGTATAACGCTTAATGCTACAAATGCAATTGTGTAAAATTTAAAAGAAAATTTTAGAATTTTAAAATTATCAAAAACTACATACAAAATAGCTAAAGAAATTATTGTATTCATAAAATACCTATAAAATAAATTTAGAAAAAAAAAATTCAAATTTATTTCAGGAATTGAATTATGAAGGTAATCGGCTTTAAAATATTCAATTAAAGGGTCATAAAAATATGGTTGAACAAAAACTCTAACAGCAACTAACATTAAAACCAAAAATACTATTAGAAATATTTGAAGTTGTTTTTTCATTTTTTTAGCGTTGAAAATTTTCTTATCCACAAAAACCAAAGCAAAAAAGTAGTTCCATAAATTATTAATGGGAATAAAATATCATGCAACACATATTGATATTGAGGGAATTTGTATAATGCAATTGAAATTATAACAATTCTAAAAACATTGGTTACATACAAAAGTAAACTTCCAAATACTATAAATAAAAATGTTGTTTCTAAATCACTTGAAAAAGCCACAATAAAAGAAATAAATAATATAATAATACTAATGGAATTACACCCTTCAATAATACGAGCAATGAATATATTATCTATAAATAATTTAACAGATACTTCTTCAGTATGTTGTTCAATTTTAGCATTATACCCAAAAAAATTTAACGCAATTTCAGTTTGTTTTGCAACAATTTTGGTAATTGGAGCACAAGAAAACACTTCACTATTTTTTTGTGTTTTATTCAAATAAGCTGAATAGATTAGAAACAACAATATATAGGTTCCGAAAAATTTAATCAAAAATAATATGACCGTTTTATTGCTTTGCACAAAAAAAGAATTTTAATTTTGCATAAAACTACAAATTTATATGAACATTTCTATATTA
>NZ_CALAEQ010000229.1 GCF_937891065.1 uncultured Lutibacter sp.
AGGGGTAACAAAAAGCAACTTGAAGCTGTAAAGGCTTGGATAGATGACGATGTAGAAGAAATATTATATGGTGGTGGAAAAGGTGGTGGTAAATCATATCTTGGAGTTGCATTGATATTTGGTGATGCTTTTATGTACCCAGATACAAGATATTTTATTGCTCGTAAGACATTGGCAGATTTAGTAAAATATACAAGTGGTACTGTTCACAAAGTATTTGAAGATTGGGGTATTACTGAAGATATGTATAAATTCGATGGTAAGAATAACATTTGGAATTTACATAATGGTAGTAAGGTGTTTTATTTAGATGCAAAGTGGATTCCGAGTGATCCGATTTATGCTCGTTTCGGTTCTATGGAAATGACGAGAGGTTGGTTTGAGGAAGCTGGAGAGGTAGACGATGAACGTTGTATAACATCGTTAGCAAATAGTTTAGGTCGTTGGAATAATCAAAAGTATAAATTAATACCTAAATTATTTCAAACAGCAAATCCATCTAAAAACTATTTGTATGAAGGTTATTATATACCTTGGAAAAATGATAAGTTGCCAAAACATCGTAAGTTTATACAAGCGTTAGTTGGTGATAATATAGCGTTAGGGCAAGACTATATTGATGGTATGATTAGGCGTATGGGTAATGATTTATCAGCTACTCAACGTTTAGTTTATGGTAATTGGGAATATGACGATAATGAATTGGCAATTTTTGATTATGAAAAGATTATAGGTTTATTTACTAATGAATATGTACCAAAAACAGGTAACAAATATATTACAGCAGATATTGCATACGAAGGAAGTGATTTATTCGTTATAGGTATTTGGGATGGAATGGTTTTAGAAAAGATAATTGGTATTGAAAAGATTAGTGAAGTAATGGTTTCTAAAAAGATTCACGATTTAAGAATTGAGTATGGAGTGCCAATAAGTAATGTAATTTATGATGCTGATGGTTTAAAAACATTCGTTAGGAGTAGTGTTAATAACGGAAACCTTAAAGGTGCAATGGCATTTAATAATAATAAAAAGGCTTATGGAAGTGAGAATTATATTAACTTAAAGACACAATGTTATTATAAATTAGCAGAATTAACTAAAAAAGGCGATATTTACATCGCAGATGAGAAGTATAAGAAACAAATAGTACAAGAATTAGAGCAAATTTGCCGACAACCTAATACAGATGATGGCAAAATAAGATTAGAACGTAAAAGTGATTTAAAAAAGAGATTATTACGAAGTCCTGACTTTGCCGATATGATGATGATGAGAATGATAACTGAAGTTGGTGCTTTTTCTGCACAAAAAATAATATGGTAAAACTATGATACTATCAAACAACGATGCTTTAGCATTAATTAAAGAAAACAAGAGTTTAAATCCTAAACTTAGTAAATTAAGAACTGAATCATCTATGCTTTATGCTTTAGTTGAGGGTGATGATTTCAAAACTAAACTTATTGATAAAATTGAGTTTATTGAGGGTGAGGCAAAAGCAAAAGCACGTAAAAAGTATTCTCGAGATATTCAAGACTTTTTCACAAGACTTTTTCAGCCTTTAGAAAATATTTGGTATGCAACAGGTGGTAATAAGGTTTATGATATTGACGATGATGAAATAAAACGTGAATTGCTATTTACACTATCAAATATTAAAGATAGCAATACGCTTTCACATTGGATTCAAAATACAGGTATTAATTTAGCAAATGTAGACCCTAATGGTGTTATGTTTATGGAATATACTACTGAACCTAAAAAAGAAGTATATCCAACATATAAGAGTATTAATGATATTCGTGCCTATAAAAATAGAGGTCAATTATTAGATTGGATAATTTTTGAGCCTACAAAAGCTAAATTTCAAGGTTTAGATGTTCAACTATGGAGAATAGTAGATGATTTAACAGATAGAACATTTATTGAAATAGGTCAAGAGATTATATTGTCAGACCAAATGAGTTTTAAACACCCTTTTGGTGAAGTTCCAGCAATATTAAATTCTAATATTGTAAAAACAGGAATGGATTATCGTATTTCTCCTATTACACCAATTTTAGGGTTATCTAAAGAATATGCTCGTGACCAATCTATAAAAACTATCTATAAATTCACGCAAGGTTTCCCAATACATTGGAGATACGTTACTGAATGTGATGATTGCAAAGGTAGAGGAAAAGATGATGATGGAAATCCTTGTGGTTCTTGTGATGGTAGAGGTTATTTGACAAAAGGTGATGTTACTGATATTGTTACTTTGCCAGTTCCAACAGGCGACCAAGCTGTAATTGCACCTAATATTGCAGGTCATATTAAGCCTGATAATGAAACTTGGGATCAATATAGCACAGAATTAACAACTTTAGAGCGTATTGCAACTATAACTTTCTGGGGTACACCGTTAAATAGTATAGAAACTTTTGGTGGCAGAAAAACTACTACTGAAGTATTATTTAATAAGCAACCTATTGAGAATAGGTTAAATAAATATGCTGATTATAGTGAGTTTATAGAGTGGAAAATGTCAGAATGGATATTAAACTTTATTGATAAAGGTAAAAAACGTAATGACAACAAGATAACAATTACTTACGGTAGAGATTATGTTATTGAGCCAAGTGATACTATTTTAAAGAGATATGAAGATGCTCGTAATAACCAGGAGAACGACACGATAATGGATGAGTTATTTAGACAATATCTACAAGCAACTTATCGTACAAATCCTATAGAACTTGCTAAAAACTTAATTAAATCAGAAATTGAGCCATATTTACATCAATCTTTAAAAGATATTAGTGATGTTTTTGGTAGTGAAGAAGCACAACGTAAGATTTTATTTAGTAAATGGTGGGGAACTTTAACTAAACAAGATTATATAAAAACAAAAGAAACACTATCAGCAGAGTATGATGCTTGGTTTTCAAAAAATAAGAAAGAAATAAAAGTGGTTGAGAAAC
>NZ_CALAEQ010000230.1 GCF_937891065.1 uncultured Lutibacter sp.
TGTTTGTAATATGATTGCTTTTGAAGAAATATAACCTTTAAACATCACTTTTTTTAATAAAGATAGATGATTTTTAGGAGTTGACATACAGATAAGACAGTACCTCTGACTTATTATTAAACCTTTTCCTCATTACCTTAGCATAGGTATATACCACACATCTTTCTGCAAATCTATGCCACCTTTTATTTCATCCTGAACAACTCTATCAATAATATAAATGCCTGTTTCTGCCATTTCGTCAAATGTATACAAACCATTATTTGGAAAGTTTATTCTAGTTCTATGGATATTAAATTTATTAGAAAATTTCCTTCCGAAAGCCTCCTCAACACCTTCTTTACCAATCATAAAACCTAACAATCCGCCCCAAGTTGCTGTAGGATTATCCGCATCCCAACCGGCTAAAGCACCTATTTTTATAGTCTTCTTAATATTTCCTTCACCATACAACAAACTAATAATACTCGACCCAAAATTAATTCCTGCTGCAAAACAACCATTACAATATAATTCTCTTGAAGTCATATCATAACCATCAGCCTGTTCAACTTGATATTTTTTATAGAGTGCATCTCTTGTCTCTTCCCAAGGTATATTTTTAGTGTGTTTTTCTTTTACAAAATCGTACATCTTAGCAGCATAAGATTTGTTTGGCAATCCTTTACGAGCCTCATTAGCCATCCAATATATTTTTTCTTTTTGTGATAATTCTTGGGTTACATAAGAAGCCAAAGAATACATAATTATGTAAAATTCAGAAATCCATTCAGCGTTTTCACGTGCAGTAGTTTGAATAGGTAATTTTGCCATTTTTAATGCAATATCAGGTCTAGAAGGAGCAAAAAAACCAAAAATCTCAGTAGTTAACTGAGCGTCAATCATTTCATAATAGTTGCTATAAATACTGTCGGAAGTAATTTTAGGATCGCTGGTTTCAGGTGGTAAAAAACCTTCAACCATCAAATCCATCGCCTTTTGATTTGAAACCCATAAAAAATTCTCTTCTTCTTTTTTTATATGTTTTAACCAACCATCTTTAATTTGTTCCGCGGATAATACACTTGTTCTATTAGAATACAAAAGGTGCTGATACATAAATTCAATATCAGTGTCATCATCACTACCCCAAACACCATCTTCATCTTCAAAAACAAAATCTATAGTTGATGACAAATCACTAGGTATTCCTTGTCCCCAAATACTCGGCTGATCTGGTTTTCCCCAATCATCTCGAGTGTAAAAATTACCCGTTTTTATTTCTCCAATATTACCAATTTTATCCATTTCGGTAACTAAACCCGTCCAGTTAGCTATACACTGCCCTAACCAAAAACCATACAATTTATTTGCATAATCCGATCTTAAAATAATCTTATCAGTGGCATTTGGCGTATAGTTTATATAAATTATACTCGTATCAATTAATTGATTATTATTTATTGATTGATTGTCTTTTTTAAATTCATTGCAAGAAAGAAGAACGGCAAAAACTAAAAGAGAACAAAAAAAATAAATTCTGTATTTTTCTTTATAAACCATATAATTATTCTTTAATCTATTCAATGATAATTTACACCTTTTGATAAGAATTATACTTATCAGTGTTAATAGTTAAAATATTATTTTTAAAGTTCCATTTCTCTCATTTAATTCTAGTTGTTACACCTTCATGTATACTAAATCATTTATCAAACAATGTTTCCATTTCCTCTAATGTTTTACCTTTCGTTTCAGGAATAAATTTCCAAACAAATAGAATAATTATTACAATAAACCCTGAAAACAGAAAATACGGTAAAGCATTGTTCCAAATACCACCATCAATCTGTAATTTATTCGCATCACTTTCAACAATCATTGGAAAAGATTGGGATACAAAGTAGTTCGCTAACCATTGACCAGCAACTGCAATGGACATAGCAACACTTCTTATTTTATTTGGGAATATTTCTGATAAAATTACCCATACCACAGGTCCCATTGACATGGCAAATGAACCTATAAAGATTAAAATTCCAATTAAACTAATAATTCCTTCCGAAGAAGAAATTGTTGGAAGTCCTGCTGAATTTAATTGTGAATAATCACTAAAATATAAGGTGAATCCCATCATTAAAAATCCTATTAGCATTCCAAATCCACCAATGATAAGTAAAGGTTTTCTCCCCAATTTATCAACTGTAAACATCGCAATAAACGTAAATAACAAGTTCACCGTTGCCAACAATATTTGTTGTAATAATATATCCTCTTTACCAAAACCAAGTGCTTGTTCAAAAATATCGGCACCATAATATAACACCGCATTTATCCCTGTAAATTGTTGTAATACAGAAAGTATTGTTCCAATAATTATAACAGGTAATAATGATTTTGAAAATATTGATACTTTTTTATGTTTGCCATCATTCCCTATAGATTCTCTAATTTCTCTAATTTCTACAGTAGCTTTTTCTTCTCCATGAATACTAACTAAAACTTCCATTGCCTCTTTCTCTTTTCCTTTTGTCATTAGCCATCTTGGGCTTTTTGGAACTAAAAATAACAACGATAAAAATAAGCCCGCAGGAATTAATTCAGACCAAAACATATATCTCCATCCAGTTGATAAATTTTCTGCTTCACTCAACCCATTTCCTATAAAATAAGTAACAAGAAAAACCACAAAAAAGCCGATAACAATAGCTAACTGATAAAATGTAACCAGATTACCTCTTTTTTCAGCCGGAGCAATTTCTGCTATATACATTGGAGCATTCATTGAAGCCATACCAATGGCAATTCCTCCTAGGATTCTAAAAAATACCATTAGCGAAACAGATTCAGGTAATATACTTGGTAAACCAGAGCCCCAAGCAGAAACTGCAAATAAAAATGCAGCAATAATTAAAGAGTTTTTTCTACCTATTGATTTGCTTAATATTCCTGAAAAAGCCGCACCTGCTAAGGCTCCTAATAATGCACTACTTACAATAAACCCTTTTAAAGCCCCAGTTAACTCAAAGTATTTTGAAAAATAAAACTGTGTTCCGTTAATCACACCGGTATCATAACCAAAGAGCAAGCCTCCTAATGTTATTACTATAGTGATAAAATAAATGTTAACTCGTTTGTTTGATGTTTTACTCATTTTGATAGATTATAAATATTTAATAAAAATGTTTTGAAATTTAATTATATTACTGAAGGTTTATTTAATAGTAAATCTAAGTTTTTTTGAAATATTATTTGAAGAATTTCCAACATAAACTTCATAATTTCCTTTTTCTAAATTCCAATTAGAAATAGTTTCATCATAATAGGCTAGATTAGCTACAGCAATTGAAATTTCAACAGTTTCAGTTGTTCCTTTTTTTATAACTGTTTTTTTGAAACCTTTTAATTCTTTAATAGCTCTCTTTACATTTGATTTTGACTTCCCTATGTATACTTGAATAACTTCTGAACCTGTAACTTCTGTATGTCTTCAAACTAATTTGGACTTTTCAATAGAGAGTATTTAGTTAATTAT
>NZ_CALAEQ010000231.1 GCF_937891065.1 uncultured Lutibacter sp.
ATCATTTTTAGTTGGAGTTGTTTTAACATTTTGAACACCTAAACGCTGTAATAATGCACTAACAATTCCTTTTAAATAAAAGAAGTCAGACGATCTTTGAGAAAGATTCCAACTATCTTTTGTTCTATTACCAGAAACAAATAATGTCAAATGTTTTTGCTCACTATAACCACTTTCAAAATGATGGTATGTTTTCCCAAATTCAAAGAATTTTAAAGAATTATTTTTTCTGTTAATATTATAAATTACAGATTCTAACCCGCTGAATAACAACGATTGACGCATTACACCTAAATCACCACTTAAAGGATTGAGCATCGTTACATTATGCTCTGAATTTAGCATTTCTGTTAATGAAACATAGCCTGCTTTCGTCAAAGAGTTTGCCATGGTTTCATTAAATCCTTGAGAAATTAATTGATTTGCTACTACGTTTTCAATCTTAATAGCATCAAATTCCGAGAAAGAAATAGACGTATTTAGCTTATGAGAATACTCAACATTGTTATAACCATATACACGCAAAATTTCTTCAATTACGTCAGCTTCTCTTGTAACATCTACTCTATATGAAGGAATGGTTAACCCTAAACCTCCATCAGTAACACTATTAAATTTTATATCTAAAGAAGCTAAAATATTTTTAACTGTTTCTCTTGGAATTGGAGACCCAATTATTCTATCCATTTTCTCATAAGAAAGAAAAACTTGAAAATCTTCTATTTTTATTGGATACAAATCAACAATCTCTGAAGAAACTTTCCCTCCAGCGACTTCTATAATTAAATTTGCGGCTCTTTTTAGAGCATACTCCGTCAAGTTTGGATCTATTCCTCTTTCAAACCTAAAAGACGCATCAGTATTTAACCCATGTCTCTTTGCTGTTTTACGAATAGCAACTGGGTTAAAATAAGCACTTTCTAAAAATATGGATGTTGTATTTTCAGTTACACCTGATTGCAAACCTCCAAAAACACCAGCAATACACATTGGATCTTCATCTCCATTACATATCATTAAATCTTCTTCATGCAACTCACGTTCAACGCCATCTAATGTTGTAAATTTTGTCCCTGTTGGTAATGTTTTAACAATTACTTTTTGAGCTCTAAACTTTGTTGCATCAAAAGCGTGTAATGGTTGCCCTATTTCATGAAGTACATAATTTGTAACATCAACAATATTATTTATGGGTGTTACACCAATAGCCTTTAATTTATTTTGAATCCATTCAGGAGATTCTTTCACAGTAATATCAGAAATTGTAACACCTGTATATCTTGGCGCTTTTTCAATATCCTCTACAACAACGTCAAATTTTAAAGTTCTATCATCTACGTGAAAAACACCACTAACGGAAGGTGAAATTAACTCCAATGTCACATTTTGTTGAATAAGTCCTGCACGTAAATCACGTGCAACCCCAAAATGACTCATTGCATCAGCTCTATTAGGTGTTAATCCAATTTCAAAAACTAAATCTTTCTCTATATTAAAAACTGTGGCTGCTGGAGTACCTGCTATTAAGTCATTCTCTAAAACCATAATTCCATCATGGCTTTTACCCAAGCCTAATTCATCTTCGGCACAAATCATTCCATGACTTTCTTCTCCTCTAATTTTCCCTTTCTTTATAACAAAGCCTTCGCCTTTAGCATCATACAAAGTAGTTCCAATAGTTGCTACGGGAACAGTCTGTCCAGCAGCTACATTAGGAGCCCCACAAACAATTTGTATTGGAGTGCCATTTCCTAAATCTACTGTAGTAAGTTTTAATCTATCTGCATTTGGGTGTTGAATACAAGTTAAAACTTTACCAATTACGATACCCTCCAAACTTCCTTTTATAGATTCAACGGTTTCAATTCCTTCAACTTCAAGTCCTAAATCAGTTAACAATTCACCTGTTTTTTCAGCTTCCCAATCAACCTTTAAAAATTGTTTTAACCAATTGTATGATATTTTCATTTTTAATATTATTTTTTTCGAAATGCAAAGATAATCATTACAAATTAAAAGTTTAAAGTTTGAAGTGTAAAGTTTAAAGTGTAAAGTGTAAAGT
>NZ_CALAEQ010000232.1 GCF_937891065.1 uncultured Lutibacter sp.
AAGTGGCACGCGAGCTGGGTTCAGAACGTCGTGAGACAGTTCGGTCTCTATCTGTAGCGGGCGTTAGAAATTTGCGTGGATCTGACACTAGTACGAGAGGACCGTGTTGGACTGACCTCTGGTGTACCAGTTGTTCCGCCAGGAGCATTGCTGGGTAGCTACGTCGGGAAGGGATAAGCGCTGAAAGCATATAAGCGCGAAACCCACCACAAGATGAGATTTCTTTAAAGGGTCGTGGGAGATCACCACGTTGATAGGCTATAGGTGTAAAGGCAGTAATGTCATAGCCAAGTAGTACTAATAACCCATAGGCTTTTATGTAAACTTTTTTACTTTTTTTTGATTTATAAGATATCGTTTTTTCAGTATGTCAACACATAGGGGTAGTTCCCCAAACAACTTAAGGTGATTATAGCGATAGGGCTCACCTCTTCCCATACCGAACAGAGAAGTTAAGCCTATCAGCGCAGATGGTACTGCCATTATGGTGGGAGAGTATGTCGTTGCCTTTCTTTTGAAAACCTTCAACTTAATTGTTGAAGGTTTTTTTTGTTTAAATTTATTCCTTTTAACAAAATAATTAACCCTTATTTGGGTTTTAGAAGTTATTTTGGTTTATTTAAACCCGGATGGCACATTTCTACTACTTTATTCCCCAAAGTAAGTCAAAATGTTCTAATAATGAATGGGCATTTTCTTGCAAGTAAACTGAAGTTTTTGAATTATGGACCTTACTTTTTAACCTATTTTTCTAATTGGTCACATAATAAATTTGGAGTTATTCTAGTTAAAATAACTTTTTAGGAATTTCCTTTAATTTTATTCCATTCCTAAAAGAGTAAGTTGTCTTCAACTAGTAAGTAATCTTTCTGTATTATCTTAGATTTTAATAAAATCACTATCATTATTCTAAATTCTTGGTTATATTTTTTAGCATCATGAAATGAGTAATTAAATCTTTCAGTAAAAAGCAATGCATTAATGGATAATAAATAAGTTGCACACATAAAGTTTTTAACTCCCTAAATTCTATCTTTTTGTGTTGTATCTTATAATCGCTATATTTACAATGGAAATTTATTTAAATCAAAATTATGAAACAGCAAAACTTTAAGAATCACGGAAAATGGGTAATAGGATATCACCTAATAACATTTTTAGCAATAATTGCACTTATTATTGGAGCAATAAGAGGGCTATTAAAGTCATCAGAAGATAATTTATATTCAGCTTCTTTATTAGTATTAATATCTTTTATTTTATTATTTATGTTTTATTTCTTAAGAATATTTGCGTTGAAGGCGCAAGATAGAGCAATAAATGCAGAGGAGAGTTTAAGGTATTTTATTTTGACTGGTAATCCTTTATCTCGTAAATTAAGTATTAGACAAATTATTGGTTTACGATTTGCACCTGATGATGAATTTGTAGCATTAGCAGAAAAAGCAGAAAGAGAAAATCTTTCAGAGACTGAGATTAAAAAAGAAATTAAAAATTGGAAACTAGATAAGTATCGAGTGTAAATAATATTAAAATAATCAAAAAAACCTCATAGAATTATGAGGTTTTTTGATTTTAAGAAGTGTCCTAAACTAACTTAGCTAAATAGGAATGACAAATATTTCAAAGTTTTTAATATTTATCAAAGCGTAGGTTCTATTTTTTGAAATATTGAAATTCTTTATACGCTCTTCTTTTTAATGAAATAGCTGCAAAAACAAAATAAACACCTGTTAACAACCACAGATGATTCCATTCATTAAGTACTTCTAAAAAAGAAGCTTCCATTTGTGTTAATCTGACAAAACCATTTATACCAGGTGTTGACGGAATTATCTTTGAAATTAATTGGTAAAATTCTGAAAATCCTTCAATAGGAAATGACAAACCGCTTAGCATTAAGGATGGAATAGAAAGCAATACTAAAAAAACAATAGAATCTTCTCTTCTTTTAAAGAATGAACTAATTGTGATCCCTAAAAACACCACTGAGAACACATAAGGAATTATAAATACGTAAATTGAAAATAAAGAAGATCTAACCGGAATTGCGAACAAAGTATATACTATTCCAACTTGGATAGGTATAATTACCATAAAAATTGCGGTGTACAAACAAGCTTTTGCCAACAAGATAGGTATTGATCCTCCCTTATGTAATAACCTTGGGAAATTTGTATGGGTAGTTATAGACTCTCTGCGCGACCCGCTTAAAATTCCAATTCCCATTAACAATACCAATTGTACAATTAAAGCTGTTAACATTGGTATCATATATGTTGCGTAACCCGATGAAGTGTTGAATAAACTTGTTGAAATTGCTTGTATTGGTGTATAATTTTGTTGGGCTTTAGCTACAGAAACTCCTTTGGCCATTTCTTTTTTAATAAAAATACCTGCACTAAAATAGCCATTAATAGTAGATACATCACCTAAAACTCTTTTATAAAAAACCATATTAGATGCATCTGAAAAAGTAGTAATAACGGTTTGTTTACCGCTTCTAATATTTTTTTCAAAATTCTTTGGAATAATAACAATTCCCTCTACTTTTTTTGAATAATAGGCTTTTTTTGCATCTTGTAAATCTGTATACGTTGTAACAGTTTTAGTACCTTCTGTAGCATCTAACATTGCAATATAATCTCTACTCATTTTTGTAGCATCCTGATTTACAATTGCTATTGGAATTTCTTTAACTACTTGATTTGAGTATATATACGTATAAACAACTAAAATAATAATTGCTACTGAAAGAAATGTGCTAATAACAGCTTTATCCGATTTAATAGACTTCCATTCGGTTGAAAATGTATTCCAAAAAGAGATTTTTGCTTTGTAATATAATTTAAATAATTTTTTCATTATTAAATACTATGATTAAACACTCCTTTTGAAAATAATCTTTTTAATTTAAACCAACCTAATGAAATTGGTACAACACATAGAACCACCAAAATAATGATAGCTTTTAACGAATAAAATACTGGAAACCCGCGTTGAGATTGATCTAATATTAATTCAAAAAAATGTGTGAATGGAAAAATTTGACTTAGCCATTGCAATACTTTTGGCATTCCGAAAATTGGGAATGTTATTCCAGAAAATGATAAGCTAACAGCCGCAAAACCCGAACCAATTGTTAATGATTCTCTAAAACTATTACTTACGGAAATAAAAAATAATGCGTATGATTGATTTGCTATAATTAATAACAATAAACCAACTAATACTGCGAATTTATTTCCGAAAAAAGGAAAATCTTGCCAAACATACATACTAAAGAGCATGATAATTCCAACTAACAGAAACCAAACAGTATAAGGCAATACTTTACCTAAAATTAATGCAGACAGATTTCCTTCTGTAATATTTAATAATTTATTTCCTTTATTGTATTTTAAATCTGTCCCAAAGCAATAAATGGTTGTTAACATTACAAATATTTGAAAAAACATTGCTAAAAATCCAGTATTTAAATAGTAAGAATAATTTGTATAAGGATTAGACAATACATGATTGTTGGAAACAATTGGCTGATAATTAACTATTGCCTGCTGCATTGAAATTCCTTGTTTACGTTGTTTTTCAATAGTTACACCAGCAGAAATGGTTCCAATTACCTTTCTAAATGCTTTATATTCTAAACCTCCTGGCAACAATAAATTACTATTATATTGATTTATAATACTAACTTGTTTGCTACTTTTTAAATCGGCTTCAAAATTTTGTGGAATAGTAATTACACCGTACACTTTTCCCAACCTAACTAATTCCTCGCCTTTTTGCTGATTTAAGGGGAAATAACCAACTTCAATTTCTGGTGCAGCATCTAACTGAGCAATTACATTTCTTGAAATTGCAGAATGATCTAAATCAACTACAGCAACTGGTAAATTTCGAGCCACACCTTCACTTAAAAGTGTGTTAAAAAATAATATTGAAACAAATGGAAGTATAATTGCAAAAATAAAAGTAGACTTGCTATTAAATAACAGTGCTATTTCTCGTTTTGCAATTCGTAAAGATGGTTTCATTTTACTCATTAAATTGAGAATAATCAATTAAAATACTCATTCCTGGTCTTAAATCAGCTTCTTTAGAAACTGGCGAAGCTTTAATTTCAAAAGTTCTAACATCAAAATCTCCAGTGGCTTTTGTTGCATTCCAGGTTGCATAATCACCTAAGGCAGCTACATAATAAATTTTAAATTTTACTTTTTTATAATTTAATGCAGGAATGGTTGCTTCAAAAATCCCTTCTTTTTTAAAGTTAGAAAGGCTTGTTTCCTTAATATTTATGATTGCATAACTATTTGCTAAATCTACCAAATGAACTACAGGATAACCGGCTCCAATTAATTCACCTTCTTCAGGTAAAAAATTAAGTACTTCTGCATCAATAGGTGAAATAATATTTCGTTCATTTTTATAACCTTCCAATTCTGATAAAGCGCCATCAGCTTGTTTTACTAAGGCAGTAGCAGCTTCAATATCTTCATTTCTGGCACCTTTCATCGCCATTTGATACATACTTAATGCAGCTTCCTGATCTTTTAATGCAACTTCTCTTTTAGCGTAAATTTCATCGCGTTGTTGTTCAGAAATTACACCATCTTTAAATAAATTTTCCATACGCGCAAAGGTTTTCTTCATAACATTAGCAGCAGCAGTTGCTTTTTCATACACACTTTTTGCACCTCTAATTTCCTCTACTCTGGCACCGTTTGTTGCTTTATTTTTTTGAGCATTTGCAGCATCTCTTAAAGCCAGTGCTTGTTGCTCTTTTGCCATAATTTCAGGACTTGATAGTGTTGCTAATAATTGCCCTTTTTTAACACTTTCTCCTTCATTAACTTCAAAAGAATTAATACGAGTTGGTATTTTAGCAGATAAATAAATTTCTTTAGCTTCAATTCTACCTTGTAATACCAATGCTTTTGGTTTTGATATAAACCATACTCCTGATAACACTAAAATTGCAATAATTACAATACTAATTAATGATTTTATAAATTTTGGATTTCTCATTTTAATTTAATTTTGATTTAAGAAAGTTGTTGTTTTTCCTGTAAGTACCATTAACTCTCCATAAGCAATTGTATACTCGTATAAGGCTTTTATTTTATGTAATTGAATTTCAGATAATTTTAAAGTTGCGTCTACTACTTCTAAAGAGGTTCCTGTTCCTTCTTCAAAAGCACGTGTACGCATAAATTTTAATTTTTCGGCAAATATTTCATCGGCATTTAAACTTTCGTATTGTTCCAATTCTTTTTCCATTGTATTGTACAATTTTTCTGTATAAGTAGTTAAATTTAGCCTTGCTTGTTTGTCTATTTCTTCAACCTGAGCAATTTTATATTTTGAAGCTTTTATTTTGTGCTCTCTTTGAAAACCGTTAAACAATTCCCACTCAACACCTACTCCAACAAACCATTTTGTATCTACTAAAGGTAAATTATCTTTCCAAAGTACATATTTTCCAAAAACACCTACTTTAGGGAAATAATCACTATTTTCAACTTTAACACCTACTTCTGCCAGTTCATGATTTTTTTCAATAGTTTTTAACTGTTGATTTTCAGTTAACATGTCATTTTGAAATTCTTTCAATGGTTTTACAATTGTTGGCTCATTAAATTTGTTTGAAAAACCTTCAATAGCAGTTAAACCAATTAGATTTTGTACAGCTGTAGTTGCTAAAGACACATCTTTTTTAGCCGCTAACAATTCTCTATTCGCATTTGACAAGGCTACTTTTGCATTTAATGTTTCTACTTCTGGAATTAAACCATTTTCAAAAAACTTTGTTGCTTGGGTGTTATGTAATAAAATTACATCGTAAACAACTTGTCGCAATTGTACAGCTTCTTTGGCTAATTTTAACTTAAAAAAGTAAGTAATTAAATTTATAGTTAACTCATCTTCTTTAATTTGATGGTGTATTTCTGATAAATCTAACTTAATTTCAGAAGCTTTATTTGCTGCATTAATTTTTCCTCCAGCAAAAATTGGCATAGATACATCTGCAGTGGCAAACCCTAAGTTTTTTTCTTGTAATGTTAAATTCCAATCACCTAAAACTGCTGCTGGGTTTGGAATACTTAATAAACCTCCAATCATATTTCTTTGGTTGTTTAAATCTACAGCAATATCTTCATCTAAATGCAAATAAGTACCTGAAACACCAACTTTTGGCAATCGCAAACCCTTTGTTGCTTTTTGCTCTTCTTCCATAGCCTTCACTTCAAAGCTTGAAGCTTTTGCTTCACCATTTTTAGATAACATTACATCGTATGCTTGTTTTAAAGTTAGTTCTTGTGCGTTTGTAAACGTTGCAACAAGCCCTAAAAGCAAGAGTAATTTTAGTTCTATTCTACTCAATTTCATTAGTTTAAAATTTATAATTGATTTCATTTATTTTAAAATTTTTAAAATATTATCTGTTAAACTTTTTACGTCATTTATTGTGACTTCTTGTTCTCCAAATATGTTTTTTCGGGTAAAGTTTATATAATCTACTGAATAAATTAAGATGTGATAATGTAACTGATATATGGTTGTGCTAGGTGAAATTTCACCAGAATTAACTCCAATATTTTTAATTCGCTTCATTAATTCTGAACTCTTAAATTTAATTTCATCTGAAGCCAAAAAATTCTCATTATGAAGTAGTTGATAAAAGAATTTTGAAGCAATTGGTTCATTTAAAAAGTAAATGACCCTGTTTTGAATAAACGATTCAATTAACGGTCGAACACTTGTTTGATTTAGGGCCAATAAAAAATCCAACTCTTTGTATAATGAGTTTACTTTATCATAATATAATTCATTAATCAAATCTTGCTTTCCTTTATATGTTCTATACAAATATCCTCCACTAACTTCTGCATTTTTTGCTATCATTGCAATTGTTGTAGCTTCAATACCATTTTCAACAATAGTTTTCATGGTTGCCGCTTTAATTCTAGCTATTTTATCGTTATCTATTTTACGTGCCATTCTATTATTTTTGAGTCGACAAATGTATGAATAAATATTCATTCATTTATTATTTTAGATATTTATTTTTAGAACGAATATTCTTTATTAATTTAGAAGAAATTTAAAAGTATGTATGCCATTTTAGATTGTAATAGTTTTTATGCCTCTTGCGAGCGTGTATTTAAGCCAAATTTAATAGGAAAACCTATTGTGGTTTTATCTAATAATGATGGTTGTGTAATTGCGCGAAGTGAAGAAGCAAAACCATTTATACCAATGGGAGCTGAAGCATTTAAATACGAACATGTTTTTAAAGAAAATAAAATCCATGTTTTTTCATCTAATTATTCATTGTACGGAGATTTAAGTACTCGGGTTATGGCTATTTTATCAAAATATGCTCCAAATATTGAAATATATTCTATTGATGAGGCGTTTTTTAAACTACCTAATCTATGTTAAACGAGATAGTTTTCTTTTTATTCCAAAAACTAAAAATAAAAAACTATTAATTTTAGCACTAATCTTTTTCCTAAGTATTGAATAGGCTTTGGTTATATGGGCTTCAACAGATTTAATAGATACGTTTAAATATTCTGCAATTTCAATATTTGTCAATCCTTCTTTTTTACTTAATAAAAAAACTTGCTTACATTTCTTAGGTAAGTTTTCTAATTCTTCATGTATCAAAGCAATTTTCTTCTCTAAGTCAACGGCATTCGATTCTTCAATAATTTCATTTAAAGATTCAATATATGTTTTTTCTAACAACATAATAGATTGATTTCTATGGTATAAATTGATAAATTCATTATACACAGATTTATATAAAAACCCATTAATAGAATTATCTGTTTTAAGTCTTTTTCTAAATTCCCAAGTTCTTAAAAATACTTCTTGAACAATGTCCTGTGACATTGCGTGATCATTAGTTAAACTTAAGGCATATACAAAAAGCTTTTTATGGTATGTGTTTACCAAATAAACAAAAGCTTTTTCATTACCTTTAACAAGATGTTCTACTAAAATGACAGTATCTTTAAACATCATACTCATAAACTAAAACTTATTTAAATGAATAATTATTATACAAAAATGATAAAAATAAATGAAAAAAGTTAGGGTATTTAAAATTAGTCTTGTAATAATTAAAAATGTATTAAAACAATGATCCCATCAAAAATAGAAAATGTAATTGTTAAATATCTAACTAAATCAGCTTCGGTTGCAGATTTGGATTTATTAACTGAGTGGATAAAAACACCCTCAAATAAACAATTGTTTAAAGATTTTATCCAAACCCATTATACAATTAATTATAGTTTAAATAATCCTGATTCAAAAAAATTAATTGAACAATTGCTTCTGAAAATCAGAAAAGATAAAACTATATTGAATAGGTTTAAACGTAATTCCATTTTTAAATATGCAGCAATTTTTATAGCTCTTATTGGTATTACATATTTTATCAATTCTAATTTTAAACAAAAACAAGAAAACGATTTAGTAATTACTGATAATGACATCATTCTTAAATTAGATGATGGAAAAGTAAAAATTATTTCAAGTGATGGTTCAGAAAAATTAGTAAATGATAAAGGAGAAGTAATTGGGATTCAAAAAGGAAATCAATTAAATTATAGCGAAACTGAAAGTGATATTGAGAAATTGGCTTTCAATGAGTTAACTGTGCCAAATGGTAAAATATTTGATTTAGTACTTTCTGATGGCACAAGAATAAAATTAAATGCAGGTTCTTCTATTAAATATCCAGTCAAATTTTTAGAAGGAAAAGATAGAATTGTTTATTTAAATGGTGAAGCCTTTTTTGATGTTACTAAAGATCAAAAACACCCTTTTATTGTAAATGCTAATGAAATTAATATTAGAGTTTTAGGTACACAATTTAATGTATCCTCTTATCCTGAAGATCAACAAATAAACACAGTATTAGTAGAAGGGGCAGTTAGTATTTATAATAAAGAAGAAGCTTACAATAAAAACACAGCTTCCTTGTTAACATCAGGCCATAAGGCTGAATGGGTAAAAAACAGAAAATCTATTTCAATTGAAGAAGCTGATACTTCCATATATACAGCCTGGATGGATGGCAAATTAATATTTAAGGATTTGCCTTTTAAAACTATTATTAAAAAACTGGAGAGACGTTATAACGTTACCATTGAGAATAATAATGAATTATTAGGTGAAAAACGTTACGATGGGACCTTTGATATTGAAACTATAGAACAAGTATTAAATACCCTAAATAAACACTTTGCTATTCAGTATACAATAAAAAACAATCAAATAATTATTAACTAACCTTAAATCTTGAAATTTATGACCTAAAACTATTTCTATTAAACCCATTCACTTTATAAAATATAAAAATCGGAAGATGCTGAAACATCTCCCGATAATATATAAAGTGACTAAAAATTTATTAATCACTTAAAAGCATTACAAAAGTATGAAAAATCTTATTATGATGAGGGGTATTTCACAATTCCCCTTAAAATTTGACCTAAAAATGAAAATAACAACATTTTTTGCAATTGTAGCAATGTTTAATTTACAGGCTAATAATTATGCTCAAAACACTAAAGTAACCTTAGATCTTGATAATGTTACTATTGAAAAAGCACTAACTGAAATTGAATCTATTACAGATTTTAAATTTTTCTTTAGCAGAGAGGATATCGATGTAAATAAAATTGTTTCCTTTAATGTAGAAAAAGAAAAAGTCAAAAATATTTTGGAAAACATATTTCAAAATATGCCAGTTTCTTTTGAAGTTTTGGACAAACAAATTATTTTAAAAGTAAAGAAAGAAAAGGATGTCATTTCATTACCTGTTAAAAAAGAAGAAATACAACAAAAAGAAATTTCAGGAAATGTTACTGATAATGAAGGAATGCCCTTACCTGGTGCTTCAATAATTGTAAAGGGAACGAATACAGGGACTACTACAGATTTTGATGGAAATTTTACTTTAGCAATAGAAAAAGATGCTGCTACTTTAATTGTCTCGTATGTTGGTTTTGGAACTCAAGAAATTCCAATTAACAATCAAATAGTTTTTAATGTTAAATTAGTTTCAGAAGCATCTTCACTAGATGAAGTTGTTATAATTGGATATGGTAGTGTTGCTAAAAAAGAATTAACAGGGGCTGTTGCGACTGCTGATAATATTGAAGATCGTGCAGTATCAAAAGTAGAAGAAGCACTACAAGGAAGTGTGTCAGGTGTTACTGTATTAGCTAATGGAGGAGATCCAACAAGTACTCCAACAATTAAAATTAGAGGGTTAGGAACATCTTCTGGAGAAAAACCTCTATGGATTGTAGATGGAGTTCCTTATTATGGTGGACCTCTAAATCCTTTCGATATTGAGTCGCTTACGGTATTAAAAGATGCGGCTTCAGCATCAATTTATGGAGTTCGTGCTGCAGCTGGAGTTATATTAGTAACTACTAAGAAAGGAAAAAAAGGAGATATTAAGGTAGATTTTGGAGCATACACAGGTGTTCAAAGTGTTTATAACAAACCTGTTGCTTTAAATGCACAGCAATATACAGACATGTATAACATTGCTTACGATAATTCTGGAATTCCACGGTTGGATTATTTTGATGGCACAAAAAATCCTGACAGATTGGTGCAAAGAACCAATTGGGTAGATGAAATTTTCAGAACTGGGATACTTCAAAATTATGACATTGGTATGCGTGGTGGCTCAGAAAAGTATTCGTTTTCTTCGTCTTTGGGATACAACAAAAAAGAGGGTATTCTTATTAATACCTTTGCAGATCGTATAAGTTTCCGATACAATTCTACGCTTAAGCTAAGTGATAAAATTAAAGTAGGTGAAAATTTCTCATATACCCTTACAAATGGTCAATCAGCATTTACAGGAACACAAGCATCTAATGGAGAAACCAATTACAATGGTGTAATTGCTGCTGCTATTAAAGCACCACCTTTTGTTTCAGTATACAATTCGGATGGAACTTATAGTGATGTAGCTGACGGACAAAATGGAGACGTTCTTCACCCAGTAGGAACATTAAACCGTATTGATATTGACAATCCAAAAAGAAATACTTTTGGAAATATTTTCTTGGAATACAAGCCAATTGATAAGCTTAGCTTTAAAACTAGTTACGCAATCAATCATTCAAATGAATTTTATAAAGAATTTGATCCTCGTGTAGCAGAGGCCTCTAAGGTGCAAAAGACAACAAATACTTTGACTCAAATTCAAGCTAATGAAATAAATTGGTCTTGGGAAAATACCTTAAATTATAATACTATATTTAATGATGATAATTCGTTTCAGTTACTTGGTGGATACTCTTTACAACATCAAGAGCGTGAATTTGATGGAATTGTAGCTCAAGGTTTTGAAAATGAAAATTCAGATTTATTGGTTTTGCCACTTGCAGATGAAATTAGAGATATTACGTATTCTTTTTTCGAGAATAAATTAGTTTCATTTTTTTCAAGGGTACTTTATGATTATGATAAAAAATATTTCTTTTCTGCTAGTGTTCGTAGAGATGGTTCATCTAAGTTATCAAAGGATAAACGTTGGGAGAATTTTCCATCTGTTGCTCTTGGGTGGTTATTATCTGAAGAAGAATTTTTTAAATCTGACTTTGTAAGAAGTTTAAAATTAAGAGCCAGTTGGGGACGTGTAGGTAATATTGAAAGTTTATCTTCTTATCCAACTAATCTACCATTATCTAATGAAAATATAATATTAGGAGGAAATGGTTATCAAACGGGAGTTGTACTTGATGGTCGTTCTAATTCTGATATAACATGGGAGATTTCACAAACTACTAATATTGGTGTGGATTTTGCTTCAGAAGATAATAAGTGGACTTTAACAGCCGATTATTTTATTAAAGACACAGACAGATGGCTTAATCGTACTCCTGTTAGTCCTTTAGAAGGAATTGGTACATCACCATTTCAAAATTCAGGAAAAATTCGAAATAAAGGATTAGAACTTGTTGTAGGTCATAATAAAAACGAAGGTGATTTTACGTACAATATTTCAGGAAATGTTTCATTTATTGATAATGAAATTCTTAAAATAGCTCCAGGATTTGACATCATTCATGATAATACAACGCAAGTAGCAACGCATTATCCATTGGCAAATGCAGTAGGACAACCTCTTTTTTCTTATTACTTAGTAGAAACGGATGGTTTATTAAGAACTGATGCAGAAGTAACAGAAGCAAGAGCTAATGGACAGTCAGAAGCACAATTAGGAGATATTCGTTTTATAGATCAAGATGGAGATAATGATATAGATGATGACGATAGAGTATTTAAAGGAAGTGCTTTCCCAACAGTTTCTTATGGTTTAAACCTTGGAATGAACTATAAAAAATTCGATTTTTCTTTATTTTTACAAGGAACTCAAGGAGGGGTTGCTTACAATGGATATACAATAACAACTACATATCCTGCACACACCTCAGTTGCCGGAGCCAATCTGCTAGAGACAGCTTTAGATACATGGCGTCCAGATAATACAAATGCTTCTTACCCTAGATTATCAATAAATGATCCTAATGGTAATATTCGTAAATCAGATTTTTGGTTAGAGGATACCGATTATCTACGTATAAAAAATATATCTGTAGGCTATACTTTCCCAGATGTTCCTTATTTAGATAAGTTACGAGTATATGCAACTGCACAAAACTTACTTACTTGGACAAATTATTCTGGATTAGATCCTGAAGTATCAAACCGTGGAGTTGACGGAGGACAGTATCCTGTTGCAAGAACATTTACTTTAGGATTTAATTTAACTTTAAAATAAAACAAAATGAAAAAATATAAATATATAAATTTTCTAATTCTTTTTATACTTGTATCGTTTACAAGTTGTACAAATGAATTTTTAGAAGTTGAGCCTAAGGGAGCGCCAACTGCTGATTCTTTTTTCAAAACAGAAGTAGACATAAATAGAGCTACTAACGCACTGTATTTAATGAATGATTTTCAAGGCACCTATGGTAGAGGAATGTTTTTATATTCTCTAATCCCAAGTGATGATTTTGTGGTTGGTAAATCCAAATCACAAATTGAAGAAATAAAAAACTTTGTTACTTCGGGTTCTGGTTCATATACCAGAGATATTTGGCCTATGCATTTTCAAGTTATAAAAAGAGCTAATGACATTCTTAATAATGTACCTGGTATTGAAAGTGTATCAGACGAAGTAAAGAATGTTGCTTTAGGAAATGCATACTTTATGCGCGGATTGGCATATTTCCAGTTAAGTTTACTTTATGGAGATGATAGAGCAGGAATTCCTATAGTTGATGAAAATACAACAGATTTTTATATTGCTCGTTCTGCAAGTGTTACGGACAGTTATGAGTTTGCAGCTGAAAACTTTACCAAAGCTGCTGAATTATTACCATTATTTAATGAACTTTCTTCATCGGATTATGGGAAAGCACATAAAAATGCTGCCTATGCCTATTTAGCAAAAACACATTTACACATTGCTGAATTTGACAACTCATCTTGGCAGAAAGTAATTGATGCATGTAATAACGTTACAAATACACAAAATGAATTGGAAGCAAATTTTGAAGATGTATTTAAAATAGCTAATAATTGGGGAAAAGAATACATCTGGTCAGTACCAAGTAATACTACTGGAGGAAGTATTTTACCAGGAGCATCTTTAGAGAATAAAGCATGGGGTAAATACAATGGATGGGGTTATTTTGCTCCAACATTAGATTTATATGAATCATACCAACCTGGAGATTTAAGAAGAGATGCTACTTTATTAGCTTTTGGAGATGAGTTTGAATTTTTTGGCGAAACTAGGAGATATTGGTCAACTAAGAATTTAACAGGTATCCAACTTAAAAAGTACATAGAACCATACAGTTATCCTAATGGAGAACATTTAAATGGTAATGGTGATCACCCAACAACGGATTTAAACATTCCATTATTACGTCTTTCGTCAGTGTATTTAATGCGTGCTGAAGCTAAGATTTCACTTGGCCAAGATGGTGATTCTGACATTAATAAAGTTAGAGAACGTACAGGTCTTCTATTAATTACTGGGGCAACACTTGATGATGTGAAATACGAGCGTAGAGCAGAATTTGCAGGAGAACTTTTTGGAAGGTTTGAAGATTTATGCCGTTGGGGTGATGTAGCTGAACTTCAAAAGCCATTAAGTGGTAGACAACATAGTGATAAAGAAGATCCAGATTCAGGTTACATTGAATATGAAGTTTGGAGTTCAAGATCAAATTTTGATCTACTGAAACATCGTGTTTGGCCTATCCCTCCTAGTGTTATTGATAACAGTAGAGGTTTTATTGAGCAAAATGAGCGTTAGTTAGTTCATTATAATCATTAATATTTTTTAATCTAATTTAAATTGGACAAGTGTATTCTTGTTTGAATACACTTGTCCTTTAAATACTAAAAAAATTCATATGTTTTCAATAAAATTACCTTCACTAAAACAAATAAAACCTTCCACAGATAAAGTACCAAGTGATTTAGTTTCTAAAAAATATAAGCATTATAGATGGAGAATGTTTATTGGAATGTATATTGGATATACAATATTTTATTTTACTAGAAAGAATATTTCACCTGCCTTACCCTTAATTAGCGAAAAACTAGATATTGATATAATACAGCTAGGTATACTAAGTAGCGTTTTTTATATTGTATATGGAATTGGAAAGTTTATTAGTGGTTTGATTGCAGATAGGGCAAACATAAGAACATTTATGGCAATTGGGCTTTTTGCAGCATCAATAATACATTTGTTTATTGGCTATTTAAATAGTCTATACTTAATTGTTTTCTTTTGGGGTCTAAACGGTGCTTTCCAATCTATGGGATTTCCACCTATTGCAAAAGGGTTGGTTCATTGGTTTTCTCCACGTGAAAGAGCTACAAAATGGACTTTACTTTCTTCTTCGCATACAGCTGGTACCTTTGGAGTTGGATTACTTGTTGCTGGAATAATTAATTTGTACAATAAAGGAATTGTTGGATGGGAAGCTATATTTTATGTTCCAGGAATAATAGGATGCTTAACTGCCATTTTTTTATTTATAACATTAAGAGATCGACCTGTTTCTTTAGGGCTTCCACCGGTTGAAGATTTTAAAAACGATGATCCCATTGTAGAATTAACTGAAAGTAATTATACGCATTGGGAAATATTAAAGAAATATATTTTTACTAATCCCGCTATGTGGATACTTAGTTTTGCTAATATGTTTATTTATATTATTCGTTTTGGAACTTTAGATTGGTCAGCAAAATTCTTATATGATATTAAAGGAATTGATCAAGTGAGTGTCGCCATATTTTGGACACTAATGCCAATGGCAGGTATTCCAGGAGGTATTGTTGCGGGTTATTTAGCGGATAGGTTTTGGAATGGTAGATGTGTACCAATTAACGTCATCTACTTAATCCTTTTAGCATTCAGTATTATTGGTTTTTACATTTTTTCAGGACCAGATAATGTTCTTCTGACGGGAATTTTCTTATTACTTATGGGCTTTTTAATTGATGGCCCTCAAAATTTAATTAGTGGCGTTCAAGCTTCTAGGGTTACAGTTAAAGAAGCTATTTCTGCCGCTTGTGGAATGACTGGCTTTTTTGGTTATGTTGGTGCTACTTTTTCAGGAGTTGGCTTGGCTTATATTATTAAGGAATTTGGCTGGAAAGGTATGTATGGAACTTGTGCATTGGCTTCAATTTTTTGTATAATTTTAGTTATGATGACTTGGAAAAAAGAGAAAGGACATGAGTAACTGGTATATTAAAAGAAAGGTTTTTTAGACTTCCCAAAACTATTATTTTGAATTAAATAAAAAGCGGAGTAAAACTCCGCTTTTTAAAATATCAAGAATGTAATTTTAATCTTGTAATATACTTCTTGAAATTACTATTTTTTGAATTTCAGAAGTGCCTTCGTAAATTTGTGTAATTTTTGCATCACGCATTAAACGCTCTACATGATATTCTTTTACAAAACCATATCCACCGTGAATTTGAACAGCTTCAACCGTTACAGCCATTGCCATATCAGCAGCATATAATTTTGCCATTGCACCGCTTAAATCGTAATTTTTATGTTGGTCTTTATCCCAAGCAGCTTTTATGCATAAATGACGAGCAGCTTCAATTTGAGTTGCCATATCTGCTAATTTAAATGCAATTGCTTGATGTTGGCTTATTTCTTTTCCAAAAGCTTTTCGTTCTTTAGAATATTTTAAAGCCAGTTCATAAGCACCAGAAGCAATTCCTAGGGCTTGAGAAGCAATTCCAATTCTACCACCAGCCAATGTTTTCATAGCAAATGTAAAACCAAATCCATCTTCTCCAATTCTATTTTCTTTAGGAACTTTAACATCCGTAAACATTAAAGAGTGTGTGTCAGAACCACGAATTCCTAATTTGTTTTCTTTGTTTCCAACTACAAAACCTTCAGTTCCTTTTTCAATAATTAAAGCATTAATTCCTTTATGTCCTTTTTCAACATGAGTTTGTGCAATTACAAGATAAACACTTGCTGACCCACCATTTGTAATCCAATTTTTTGTTCCATTTACTAAATAATGGTCACCTTTATCAATGGCTGTTGTACGTTGAGATGTAGCATCAGAACCAGCTTCTGGTTCGCTTAAACAAAAAGCTCCAATAATTTCACCTGTAGCAAGTGGAACTAAGTATTTTTGTTTTTGCTCTTCAGTACCATAAGCTTCAAGTCCCCAACAAACTAAAGAGTTGTTTACAGACATTACAACTGAAGCAGAAGCATCAATTTTTGAAATTTCTTCCATGGCTAACACATATGAAACAGTATCTAAACCACTACCTCCATATTTTGGATCAACCATCATACCTAAAAAACCAAGTTCTCCCATTTTTTTAACTTGTTCAGCAGGAAATTGTTGTTTTTCATCGCGTTCTATAACTCCAGCTAAAAGTTCAGTTTGAGCAAAATCACGAGCAGCATCGCGTATCATTATTTGCTCTTCAGTTAAATTAAAATCCATAATTTATAATAGTTTTAAGTAAAAGGTTATTTTTTATCAAATATAAATCTTTTTTAAGTAAAATTTTATTAAATATGTAAAATATTATTGTAGTAGCTATACGGTTTAATTTTGTAATTTGAGTTTATAAAAAGTTTTATTTTAACAAATAATTACTTCAAAATTCTTTATTAATAAGCTTAGGATTTTATTATATTTGGTAAATTTTTAATTTGTAATTATAAATAATAAGATTATGACACAAATGTAACCTCCTTTGGGAGGAAATTTTTTTAAAAGACAAAACGATAAATTTGTTAAAAGTAGTCATCAAATCTAATTTATAATTATAAAATAATAGGAATGAAAGAATTATTAAAAAA
>NZ_CALAEQ010000233.1 GCF_937891065.1 uncultured Lutibacter sp.
GCCCATTCTGCTCCAAATTTTTCAACATCAAACATGTGAGCTCCTTTTCCAACTTCTTCATCAGGAGTAAAGCCAATTCTAATTTTACCGTGCTTAATTTCAGGATGGTTTATTAAATATTCCATCGCTGAAACTATTTCTGTAATACCCGCTTTATCATCAGCTCCTAATAGGGTAGTACCATCAGTTGTAATTAGTGTTTGCCCTTTATACAGTAATAAATCATCAAAATAACTTGGAGATAAAACAATGTTTTGTTCTTTGTTTAAAACAATGTCTTTTCCATCGTAATTTGGGTGAAATTGAGGTTTTACATTTGTTCCTGTATAATCAGGACTAGTATCCATATGTGCAATAAAGCCAATAGTTGGAACTTTAAAATCTACATTAGAAGGAAGTGTTGCCATAATGTAACAATTAGCGTCTAATGTTACATCTTTCATTCCAATTTCATTTAATTCTTCAACCAAAACATGAGCTAAATCCCATTGTTTTTTGGTGCTTGGAAAATCAGGATTATTATCATCTGATTGTGTGTCTATTTTAACATATTTAACGAAACGATCTATTATTTTTTGCATTTTATATAAATTTTTAGCAAAAGTAAGTATTCAATTGAGGATTTACAATCTATATGTCTTAAATTATTGCAAAAATTCAATTTTTTCAAGTATTGAAATAGTTTCACAAATTCGTTCATTTATATTGTTATCTCCATAAATTTCAGAATACCCATTAAAATAAGAGTTTTCAGAGAGTTTTGCTGTTAAATTAAATTTGTGGTAAGTAAATCCGTTTTTAATTCCTTTTGCAACATACCAAGAAGCTGGCTTTGATTGAAATGAATGTTTCCCAGAGTTTATTATTTCTAAGTTATTATGTGTTAAAATTGAATCTGTTTTCTTGTAAAAATTAGCATCAATATTTAGAACTCCAAAATTGAATGAAGTTCCTAAAATAAATGTTTCTGTTAATTGTTTAAGAGTATCTGCTGCAAAAATTTCAGATTCAAATTCACTAAAGTATAATGTTGTTTTCCAATTGTTTGAAATAGTTAATTTAAAGTTTTTATTGAAATCTGTTATTACTTTTGGATTATCAATTTTTGAATTATTGCAAGCAAATTCTTTATGTAATACCGATGAATTAGAGCAACTTAAAACTAGGAATATAAGTACTATAAAACTAAAAATATTTTTCATTTCAAATAGCATTTTAATTGATAACCATTTTTGCAATAATTTCATTTCCTGAAAGCCAAGCTACATTTTTTGATGCAAATCTGATGGCGTAAAAACCTTCATCGCTAACTTTATCCCAATTTACACCAGAGTTATTAGAGTAAAAAATGCCGCTGGTTGATACTGCTAAAACTTCTTTCCCATCTGTATCAGGAACATATTGTACACAACTTACATAATTAGGTTCCATATTTTCTGCAACTACTTCCCAGGTTTTACCACCATCATTGGTAATTGCTTTATTGGCATAATTACCAAATTTATCAGTATAATCTCCACCACAAATAATTCCTTGTGTTTCACTATAAAAATCAACTGTGTATATTCCGGTAGTACTTTTTCCTTGAATAATTGGTGTATTGTACACATTCCAAGTTAAACCCATATCAGAAGTATGAAAAATACGTGCCTTTATACCTCCTGTAACAACCCAAGCATTTTCACCTACAATAGCAATATTAGTGTTACTTGCTGCAAAAGCGGCTTCACCATCTTTAATTTTTGGTAAATCTTTACAATCCATTTTTCCCCAAGAATTTCCACCATCACGAGTAATTAAAATAGACAAACAATCATCAGTTGGATCGCCAATGGCAATTCCATTAAGCGCATCGAAAAATTTCATACAGTCGTAAAAAACTTTTTCGTGTTCTTCTTTGTACACAATATCAATAATATTGTTTTGATATTTATAAAGTAGAGCAGGATTACCAACACTTAAAGCGTAAAATGACTCTTTTGTGTAGGCCAAAGCTCTAAAATGCGGCACAATAGTATCTGTTATGATTTTTTGAATTGCTTTTAATTTACCAGAAGCTGTAACAATTCCTATATCACCAACAGAACCAGCATAAACTACAGTTGAATCATTAATAATTTCGATGGCACGAATACTAGTGCTATCCATTTTAAACTTTTCTATTGAAATAGTAATGACTTCACGAGGCTTGTAATCTTTTTTACAAGAAATAATACTAATTAAGATGATAAAACACGTTGTAATTCTATTCATTTTTAATAATTTTATGCGACTAAATTAAATAAAACAATGATAGGTTTATGAAAAAAGCATTAGTTATTTCGGGAGGAGGAAGCAAAGGTGCTTTTGCAGGTGGTGTTGTAGAACATTTAATGAAAGATAAGCAGCAAAAATATGATATTTTTATAGGTTCTTCTACAGGAAGTTTAATGGTTTCGCATTTAGCATTAGGAATGGTAGATGAATTAAAAGTTATATATACATCTGTAAATCAGAGTACTATATTTAGCAATAATCCATTTGTAATAAGAAAAGTACACGGAGAAAAAGTAATAAGTATCAATCATCTTAATACTTTATGGAATTTTATAAAAGGAAAAAAAACTTTTGGAGAAAGTAAAAATTTACTGAAACTTATAAAAAGGAGTGTTAGTGAGGAGATGTATACTAAAATAAAAGAAGAGCAAAAGGATGTTGTTGTAGCGGTTTCAAACATAACTTCTAATGAAGTTGAATATAAATCTATAAATGATTGTACATATATTGACTTTTGTGAATGGATATGGGGATCTTGTAATTATGTTCCTTTTATGAGTTTGCTAGTTAAAAACGGATATCACTACGCCGATGGAGGTTTTGGAAGTTTAGTTCCTATAAGAGAAGCTATTTTACGTGGAGCCAAGGAAATTGATGTTATTATTTTAGAAACAGAAGTATCACAAGTAAATAGGGTGCCCTCTAAGAATCCATTTTCATTGCTATTTGATGTTTTTGATTTTATGTTAGGGCGCATTGAAAGTCATAATATTACAATAGGAAAATTATGTGCAAGCCATAAAGATGTAAAACTAAATTTATATTATACACCAACAGTATTAACAACAAATTCTTTAGTTTTTAACAAAAAATTGATGGCAAAATGGTGGGAAGATGGCTATAAGTATGCTAAGAATAAAGTAGATGATGATTCTATGATTGAATATAGACCTAATTTAAAATAAAAAGAGGCGTTTATTAAAACACCCCTTTTATAACAAAAATACTGTATCTAACTTATTGATTAAAAAATGTAGCATCAATATACATTTCTTTTTCAAATTTGTTTTCTAATTCAGTTACATTAATTGACTTACGACTTTTATATTTAGAAATACGTTCACTTTTACCGGTAAGCCCTCTAATGTCATCTAAAGCAGCTTTTAAAACAACTTCATTTTCATCTCCAAAAGGTAAAATTGCATTCCAAAAATCATCTTCTACAACTTCAATATCCATATTAAAACCATGAGTATAGTCACTTTGCCCCGATTTATTATAGATCTGAAAAACAATTGGTTGCATAGCATTTAAATGATCAGGGTTTGCACTTCCAATATTTGTATATTCTGAACTTGGAGAATCATAAAGTGTAATTGAGCCTACATTTTTACCATAGGTTGTAGTTCCAATAAGTTTAACTGGAATAAACGGTCTTAAACCATTAATAATCATTTCACTTGCTGAAGCAGTACTTGATGATGTTATAACATACAATTGGTTGATTGTTGTTAACCTATTAATGCTTTCTTCACCAGTTCTATCTCCTTTCACATCATAAACATCTAAAGTATTATCAAAATAATAGTAGCCATTTTCATTAGGATGTTTACTGTTAAATTTTAATTCAGCAAAAATATCACTACCAGAATTATTATATATCATACTTGCTAAATAAGCTGAAGTTAAAACAGAACCACCACCATTTAATCTTAAATCCAATATCAACTCATCAATTCCTTCACTTTGAAAATAAGAAAAGGCAGCATTTAATTCGTCGTTGTAGGAAGATCGGAAAGAATTATAAACCAAATACCCTACTTTTTTACCATTAACATCATTAAAAACCGTTTTAAAATATACTGGATTTTCAGACAATTCAGTTGCTGTAATCGTTTTATGCTCAATAGTAATGAACACTCCTGCATTTTCAGAAACAAATGTTAGGGTAATTGATTCATTAGAAAATTTACCAACTTCAGAATTAAAATTATTTTGGTTCAACGTTGTTCCATCAATACCTCTAATAATATCTCCTCGTTTAATCCCTGCATTATCTGCAGCTGAATTTGGAGCAACATATCTCACATACAATATAGCATCATTATTATTCTCTAAAAAAACACCCTTTAAACGTAACCCAAAAGAAGTTGTGATTCCTTGAAATGCATTATTTTGTTCTATATAATCTTCAACAAACCATGAAAACCTGTCTGTGTTTCCAGGATCAAATAATAAACTTTCAAATAAACTTTCAGGAGTTGTGTATCCATTTAAATAAGAAACATAATCAGCTTGATTGCTGTCTTTAGTGTCAGCTAAGTTTTCTACACTTGACTGCCAATTGTACCAAGAATTCATACCTTTCCATACAAAATCTTGAATTTCAACATTTTGAGGAATTAAGATATTATCATTTTTTGTGCAACTTAAAACTCCAATTGCTAAAACCAAACAAATAGAGAAGTAGAAACTTACTTTTTTCATATTTTAAAATTTATATTTATCCTTAATTTAAGTCGCAAGATATTAATTTTTATAACATTTTATAAAGCGACTGTAACAAAAACGAAATATGTTCGTCATAATTGTAACAGCAGATAAAAAAAGTTGTTAAACCAAACTTAAAATGAAGCAGTCTGAATTTTTAAATACGGTAATGCCCTTTAAAGATAAGGTGTTCAGAGTAGCAAAACGAATTCTAGTATCTACTGAAGAAGCTGAAGATGCTACACAGGAATTGCTTTTTAAGTTATGGAGAAATAAAGAAAAATTAAAAGATTACAAAAGTATTGAAGCGTTTGCAATGACAATGACAAAGAATTATTGTTTTGACAGATTAAAATCGAAGCAAGCGAGCAATTTAAGCTTAATACATAGTAATTATAGAGAAAAAGGAACGTCTTTAGATAGACGTATGGAACTTAATGACAGTGTAAGTAAAGTTCATAAATTAATTGAAAACTTACCAGAGCAACAAAAATTAATAATACAGCTTAGAGATATTGAAGAATATGAGTTTGATGAAATTGCAGAAATGCTAAATATGAATCCAACTGCTATTAGAGTAACTTTATCAAGAGCACGAAAAACAATTAGAGAACAATTAACAAAACAACACAATTATGGAATTAGCTAACATAGAAAAGTTGTTGGAAAAATATGAAAATGCAGAAACTACAATTGCAGAAGAGAAAGCGTTGAAAAACTACTTTTCTAAAGGTAATGTAGCTCCACATTTAGAAGAATACCAAGCGTTATTCGGATATTTTTCAACTAGTAAAAATGAGCGATTTACAAAAACCATACAATTAAACAGTCAAAAGAAGAGTTGGAAATGGTTATCTGTAGCAGCTTCAGTAGTATTACTAGTAAGTGTTTACAATGGATATGAAAATATTCAACAAAGAAAAGCTGAAAAAGTTTATGCAGAAACTATTGGTGCATTAGAATTGCTTTCAGCAAATTTAAACAAAGGAAATGTTGCTATAGCACAATTGCAACGTTTTGAAGACACAACAAACAAAATTTTTAAACAACCTAAAAAGTAAAAAAATGAAAAAAATAATATTTTTAATCGCAATCGTAATTTTCCCATTATCAAATTACGCCCAAACTTCAATTTTCGATAAGTTTGAAGATATGGATGATGTTACAACAGTAGTAGTAACCCAAGAAGCATTTAAAATGCTTGCCAAATTTAAAAGTGGTGGAGAAGAAGGTGCTGAATATTTTGATATGGTAAAAGGTCTAAATTCTTTTAGAGTTTTTACAACAGAAAATTCTGAGATATCGAAACAAATGAGTGATGTAGTTTCTAAATACTTAAAATCTGAAAAACTTACTGAACTAATGCGTGTAAAAGACAAAGACACTAAAGTAAAAATATACGTGAAAAGTGGTAAAGATGATGACCATGTAAGTGAATTATTGATGTATGTAAGTGGTATTGAAAAATATAACGACCAGATAAAAGCTGAATCTGTGATTTTATCTTTAACAGGAGATATAGATTTAAATAAAATATCTAAACTTACTGAAGCTCATATTCCAAGTAGTGGTATTAAATAAAAAAAATAATAAAATGAGAAAATTTCTAAAAATTTCAGGATTGGTTATTGCTGTAGCTTTAATAACAATTGCTTGTGATACCAATCCGTCATTACAAAAGTATTATGTAGACAGTAAAGAAAATAGTGAATTTATCTCTATTGATTTACCTTCAAGCATATTACAATTAAAAGACACTGAAGTTTCTGATGACGTTAAAAAAACTTTAGAAACAATTAAAAAAGTTAACTTTTTAGCTTTACAGTTAAATGAAACTAACAAAGAATTATACAATTCAGAAAAAGAAAAAGTAAAAATCATACTTAAAAATCCAAAATACAAGCAATTAATGCGAATGAATTTAGGAAATGGAAATGTAAGTGTTAATTACTTGGGAGAAGAAGACGCTATAGATGAAGTTGTGATTTTTGGTTCAGATAGCGAAAAAGGGTTTGCAGTTGTTAGAGTTATAGGAGAAAAAATGAATCCAGCTGATATTCTAAAATTAACTCAAGAATTAAAAATGGATGAAGATTCAGGTCAATTAAAACAACTTGAAGGTTTATTAAGTAGTCTAAAATAAATTTTCAAAAAATATTTATAATAAATTAAAGCCATACTGTAACTAGTATGGCTTTTTAACTATCTATTAACTACTTAAAACAATTAAAATAGTACTTTTGAAGCCTTAAATTATATACTTCGAATGAAAAATTTATTATTTGCACTTACAGTACTATTTTCAGTATTCATAAATGCTCAAGAAAAAGAATACAGAGGTGAAAGAGAGAAAATTAATAATTTAGTTCATACTAAATTAAAGGTTGATTTCAATTTTAAAGACAGCCAAATGAATGGTGAAGCCTGGGTTACCTTAACACCCCATTTTTATGCAACCAATAAAGTTGTTTTAGATGCAAAAGCTTTTAAAATTCATGAAATAAAAATAAACAACAAAATAGCACCTTATAATTATTCAGATAATCAAATAATTATTGAACTTGATAAATCATATAAAAAAGGTGAAGAATACACCGTTTATATAAAATATATAGCTAAACCTGAAGAAGTTAAACAAAAAGGAAGTACAGTTATTACTGATGCTAAGGGTCTATATTTTATAGATCCCAAAGAAGAAGATCCTACTAAACCTACACAAATATGGACACAAGGAGAAACAGAAGCCAGTAGCTGTTGGTTTCCTACAATAGATTCACCAAACCAAAAAACAACACAAGAAATTTATATGACGGTTCCTTCAAAGTTTGTAACACTTTCAAATGGAACTTTAAAAAGCCAGACAACTAATAGCAACGGAACTAGAACGGATTATTGGAAACAAGATCAAAAACACGCACCTTATTTGTTTTTTATGGGAGTTGGTGATTTTAGCATTGTAAAAGATACGTGGAATGGTTTAGATGTAGATTATTATGTAGAACCCGAATATGAAAATGTTGCAAAAGATATTTTTGGATTAACCCCAGAAATGATGACTTTCTTTTCTGAAATAACTGGCGTACCCTATGTTTGGGACAAGTATAGCCAAATGGTTGTAAGAGATTATGTTAGTGGTGCCATGGAAAATACTACAGCGGTTGTTCATGGAGAAGATGCACAACAGAAAAAAGGACAATTAATTGATAATAATGAATGGGAAGAAACCATTGCACATGAATTATTTCATCATTGGTTTGGAGATTTGGTCACAACAGAAAGTTGGTCTAATTTAACAGTTAACGAATCATTTGCAACCTACAGTGTTTATTTATGGTACGAGTATAAATATGGTAATGACAAAGCTAATGCTCATATGCATGATGATATAAAAGTGTATTTAGACAGTCAAAGTGAGGATAAAGATTTAGTTCGTTTTTTCTATGAAGACAAAGAACATATGTTCGATCCTGTAAGCTATCACAAGGGAAATTCGATTTTACATATGCTAAGAAATTATTTAGGTGATGATGCCTTTTTTCAAGGTATAAACACTTATTTAACCGAACATAAGTTTGGTACCGCAGAAGCTCATGAATTACGTTTAGCGTTTGAAAAGGTAAGTGGTAAAGATTTAAATTGGTTTTTCAACCAATGGTATTTTGGAAATGGACATATTAAGTTAAATGTAACTTACGATTATAATACAATTAATAGAACGGTAACGGTGAACCTCAATCAACTTGGTAAGGTATTTCAATTTCCATTAACAATTGATATTTATGAAGAAAACCGAAAATTAAGTCATGATGTTTGGGTTGATAGTAAACAAAATTCATTTACATTTCCTATCAATAAATTACCTAAACTTATAAATATTGATGCGAAACATGTGCTCTTAGCTGAAATTACAGATAAAAAGACACTTGAAAACTATATTTATCAATACAACAATGCACCACATTATTTAGATAGAAGAGTCGCTATTGAAGAAATTGCAAAGCAACAAACAGATAAAGAAGCATTTAGTACGTTAATAAAAGCTTTGGATGATCCTTATTACGAATTGAGAATTCTAGCGTTAGAAAATATTGATTTATTTCAAAAGTATTATAAAAAAGAAGCCATCGCTAAAATAGAAAAACTAGCACAATTTGATGAAAAAACATTGGTAAAAGCGGCAGCATTAAATGTTTTAGGAAAACTTGTTGAACCAATTTATAAACCACTCTTTGAAAGAGGAATGAATAGTGAATCATACGCTATTACAGGTAGTTCACTAACGTCACTTTATCAAATAGATAAACAAGCTACATTAACAAAAGTAAACAGTTTAAATGATGATATAAAAGAGCATTTATCTGATGCTATCACCAACGTTTACATAAGTGAGCAAGACAAAACGAAGTTGCCATTTATAGCTAAACACGTTTTAAAAGGAATGTTTTTATCTGAGAATAAAAGAACTCAACAACTTTATTCTGAAGCTTTTAAATGGATTTCAGAAAGCGATAATAAAGAAGCAATATCAAATCTTACAAACGATTTTGTTAAATTAGGATTACAATACAAAAAATATAATTTTGATAAAATGGCTGTTAATATGATAAATCAACTTGTTTATGCACAACAACAATCTAACAATAGCAATAAAGAGGAATTAATATTAATTTTGAAAACAGGAATGGCTAAGCTAATTGAATAAAAATATTTACCGGACAATTGAAAAGGTTTTTGAGAAATATCAAAAGCCTTTTTTTTATGGTTTATAATTCTTAAAAGTACCATTCTTATAAAAAATTACAATGCGCTCTATATCGTCTTCCATTTTTTCTGGTGGATTTGTAGCCTTAGTAATCTCAGCAATTTCTTTAACAACTATATCATTTTCATTTGATGAAAATAGGGTTGGAGTAGATTCTGTAATTTTAGATTCTTTAGGAAATTTACCAACACCATTTAACAGCCAGTATAACTCAACTTCAGGAAAAGCTTTTAATACCTTTAAAACAAAATCTAAGCTAGGTTTATTTCTTCCAGAAAGTATATGAGAAATGCTAGAGCGTTGCACATCAATTTTTTCAGCAAGCGAAGCTGCCGAAGTTTCATAATAATCAATGATTATTTTAAGCCGTTTTGCAAATTCTTCAATGTTTACCATTGTAAATTATATTTTATTTACAAATGTAACTTTTTAAATATAAACCAGCAAAAATAAGTTATAAATCAGTCTATAAAGTTTGTTTTTATTTAAATAATAGATTTATATAAATAGGCGTAACTAATTAAAATGCAGTTATTTATATTTTATGAATAAATTTATCCTATACTCACTTAAATTAACAGAAATATACAAGAGTATATGTATAAATATTGGTTACAATTGTATAAGAATTTAGTTATTCACTCGTTTACATTTGTAAATTAATTATTGTTTACAATTGTAACATGAATAATTGAATAGAAGTTTAATAAAAATCCTTTTCTTTATTAAAAATAATTATTTTTGCTTTATGGATTTTATAAGCATCAACATATTAGAGGACTGGTATTCTTTAAACTTCGAAAAACGATTAAAAGGCAGACGTATCTTATTTTCAGATATACTTCCTATAATTGAAAATCTATCATCAAAATTCAATAAAAAAATTATTGGGTATTCTGAAAATAATATCCCCATTTATAAAATTTCAATTGGTAAAGGAAAAACAAAAGTTCTTTCATGGTCTCAAATGCATGGAAACGAAAGCACTGGAACAAAGGCTTTATTTGATTTATTTAATTTTTTTGCAAGTAATGATTCTGAAGTTAAAATTGTTACAAATCAAATTCTGAATAATTGCACTTTAGAATTCATAGTAATGCTTAATCCTGATGGGGCAATAAATTTCACAAGAGAAAACGCTCATAATATTGATTTAAATAGAGATGCTGTTGAAAAAACAGCTGTTGAGAGCAGAATATTGAGAGAAACTTTAGATAATTTTAAACCTAAATTTTGTTTTAATTTACATGACCAACGTTCTATTTTTAATGTAGAAGGAACTAAGAATCCAGCTACTATATCTTTTTTAGCTCCTTCTGAAGATGTTGAAAGAACGTTAACTTATGGAAGAATAGAAACAATGAGTGTAATTGTTGCAATGAATAATTTGCTTCAAAAAATAATACCTAATCATATTGGAAGATATACCGATGAATTTTATCCAACAGCAACAGGTGATAATTTTCAAAAACTGGGTTATAACACCATATTAATTGAAGCTGGACATTATAAGAATGATTATGACA
>NZ_CALAEQ010000234.1 GCF_937891065.1 uncultured Lutibacter sp.
GCAGGCTATATGTAATTCAAAAAAAATAAGTCTGTTGATTTTCCTCATTTCAATTTAACAGCTACTAAAGTACTTTTAACATAAATATTTATTGTTTAATTTAAAATTATTATATTATGAAAACCGATGCGCAAATTAAAGAGGATGTCTTAGCAGAATTATTATGGCAACCAAACATTGACGAAACAAAAATTGGAGTTATTGTTGAAGATGGTGTTGTAACTCTTAGTGGTATTATAAATAGTTATACTAAAAAATTAGAAGCTGAAAAAGCCGCGAAAAATGTAAAAGGGGTAAAAGCAGTTGCTTTAGATATTGAAGTAAAACATGGCTCAGACTTCAAAAAAACAGATAAAGAAATTGCAAAAGCAGTTGTAAATGCTTTAACTTGGAACACATCAATACCTGAAGATAAAATTGCTATAAAAGTTGAAGATGGATGGATTTATTTATCAGGTGAACTTAAATGGTCTTATCAAAAAGATGCTGCTAAAAAGGCAGTTCAAAATTTACTTGGTGTAAAAGGCGTTGTTAACAGCATTCAAATAAAACAAGCTGTGCAACCTTCTCAAATAAAAGAAAAAATTACAAAAGCATTTGAACGCTCAGCTCAAGTTGATGCAGATAATGTATCCGTTTTAGTTGATGGACATACAGTTACTTTACGAGGTACAGTACATTCTGTAGCTGAAAAAGATGAAGCTCAAAAAGCAGCATTTCTTGCTCCTGGAGTATATTCTGTGAAAAATGAGCTTAAAGTTCAATATTATCCTGAGTATGCATAATTAAAAACCTTAATTGAGTATAGTACAATATTTTATGAGGCTGTCTAAGAAGTTATTAAATTCGTCATTCTGAACTTGATTCAGAATCTCATTATACTGATTATCAATCATTATAAAACCTGAGATAGATTCAGGGCTGACTGAAATTATACATTTTAGTCAGCCTCATTTTTTTAAATATTTATAAATAGCATTAAAAAATGAACATTATTTCTTGGAATGTAAATAGTTTAAATGCAATTGTAAAAAAAGATTTTTTTGAATCCATAAAGAAAATAAATCCTGATATTCTTTGTTTACAAGAAACAAAAACACAAGATAAAAAGGTTCAGGAAATTTTAATGTCTTTAAATAATTACTTCATCTATTCCAATTCTGCAGAAAAAAAAGGATATCCAGGCACAGCTTTACTTTGTAAAAAGAAACCTAATAAAATAAATGTTCTGGATGACGATAAAGAAGGAAGAATAATATGCGCTGAATATTCAGCCTTTTATTTGGTGAATGTATATGTTCCTAATTCTGGTCAACAATTGAAAAGACTGGAGTACAGAAAAATTTGGGATGCCGATTTTTTGAATTATTTAAAAACATTAGAAAAAACAAAACCAATTATTGTTTGTGGGGATTTTAATGTGGCTCACCAACCCATTGACTTAAAAAATAACAAAGTAAACTACAATAAAACAGCCGGTTACACTCAAATCGAAATTGATGGAATGCAGAATTTGTTGAATGCAGGATTTGTAGATTCTTTTAGATATCTTCATCCAACTAAAGTTGCTTATAGTTTTTGGAGTTATCGCTTTCATGCAAGAGTTAAAAATATTGGCTGGCGAATTGATTATTTTTTAGTCAGTAAATCTTTGGTTACCTACATAAAAGATGTTAAAATACTTTCAGATTATTATGGTTCAGATCATTGCCCAATAAGTCTTGAAATAGATTTATAAATAAATGAGACTTTAAACACTATAGGAAAAAATGTTGTTTGTGAGTTAACACTTCGCAAAATAAATCCCCTAGTTTTTAAGCCATTACCTTCCATATTTAAATGAATATTAGGTAATTACGGTCACATAAACGTGTAAACCACTTCCGCCTGTAGTTTTAGGATATCCTTTTTTAATGGTAGTGCATTATTTATAAGAAATCTACGCTCATTTATAATTTCAATTATATACTTGTTACTATAGTTTTTCTAGTCTTTCTTTTACTCTTACAATTACTTTTTGAACCTTTTCTTCTTCAACAAACAATGTGTCTGCTATTTCAGCTGTTGTTTGATCTCCAAACACAAATAACTCAATAATTCTTTTACTTATAGTTGGCAGCGTATAAAATGACGATCCAAACAAGGTTCTGCTTTTATCTGAAGATAACGATGCATTACTCAAGTTTAATTTCCCAGTTAATTCCATCTCTAATGGTTGATCTAAAATGAAATGAGCCGACTTAAAACTGTTTTGTTTATAAGAAATATCGTCAAGATCTTCATCAAATATATAATCTCCATCTGCCTCAACTGAATAATCTTCATTTAACAAATCCAATTCTTCTTTTAAAATAGCATCAATAGATATATCATTTGGGAATTTTTCTTCTTCTTCAGTTTTTTCATTTATTTTTTGAATGGTTTTTAATAAGAGTGTTTGCTTCAACTGTTTTTCATTCATATTAGATGAAAAAGTTTTAAAAACGTCCAAAAACACTTCGTCTAAAATATCATTTGTATTATAAAAGCCTTTATCAATAAGCGCTTCATTTTCAGCGAGTTTCAACTTTGAAGAAGCAAGTTTTTTCAAACTAGGAATAAATGTTGAAATTTTTTTATAAAACTCTTTAAAATTATTTTCTTGTTTATGTTTATTTAATTCTATGATTATCATGGCTAAAGAGATTAACTATTATTAAAAATTTGTTTTGTTTAAGTTTTCACTAACTTCTATAAAGTTATAACCATAATTAATACTTATAAATGATTAATATCAAACCAATGCAACAATTAAATAATAATTATTTTTATTCTTTTTTAGTAAAATAGTAAGGTTTTGATTTAATTCAACAATAAAAATTGAAATTTGATTCATAAATCAAAATTTAACTCATTATTACACACTTATAAATGATATAAATCATTTTACACCTTAGAAATCTATTTTAAATTTAATATAATGATAACTCATTGGAATGATATGACAACATCATTACAAATATTTAATACTATTAAAAAATTCTTTATAGAAATTGGTGAGCTATCTTATTTTGCTGGCCGTTTTTTTAAAGAAGTTTTTACAAAACCCTTTGAGTTTAAAGAACTTTTAAGGCAGTGTTACAATATGGGAAATCGCTCCTTATTATTGGTGAGCATCACTGGTTTTATTTTAGGATTGGTTTTTACATTACAATCCAGACCCACATTAATGGAGTTTGGTGCAGAATCTTGGATGCCTTCAATGGTAAGTATTTCAATTATCAGAGAAATTGGACCTGTTATAATTGCCTTAATATGCGCCGGTAAAATAAGCTCAGGGATTGGTGCAGAGTTAGGTTCTATGAGAGTTACTGAACAAATTGATGCGATGGAAGTTTCAGGTACAAATCCATTTAAATTTTTAGTAGTTACACGTATTATGGCTGCAACACTTATGATACCGCTACTTATTATTTATGGAGATGCTATTGCTTTATTTGGCTCTTCTCTTATTGAAAACTTAAAAGGAGATGTTTCTTTTCAATTGTATTTTAATAAGGTTTTTGATGCCATAAAATTTTCTGATATCATTCCTGCAACCATAAAATCTATTTTCTTTGGTTTTGCTATTGGTTTAGTGGGAAGCTTTAAAGGATACAATTGCACAAATGGTACTGTAGGTGTTGGTGAAGCTTCAAACTCTGCAGTAGTTTATACTTCCTTGTTATTATTTGTAATTGATTTTATAGCCGTATTTATATCTGATATTTTTTTTGAAATTTAGAAATGGAAAATAAAAAAAACATACTACCCATTTTAAAAATAAACAATCTAAAAAAAAGTTTTGGAGACAATCATGTGCTTAATGGCTTTTCTATAGAATTATTTGAAGGTGAAAATTTAGTGTTAATGGGTAAATCTGGGTCAGGTAAATCTGTAATGATAAAATGTTTAGTGGGCTTAATGCAACCAGATAGTGGTACCATTGAAATTATGGGTAAAGATATTACAACATTGTCACAAAAAGAATTCAATAATTTACGAACAGAAATTGGATTCCTTTTTCAAGGAAGTGCTTTATATGATTCTATGACCGTACGAGAAAATTTAGAATTTCCATTGCGCAAACAAAAAAGAGAACTTGAAACTATTGAAAAATTGGTACATAACGCTTTAATAAGTGTAGGACTTGTTGATGCAATAGATTTAATGCCTGAAGAACTTTCTGGAGGAATGAAAAGAAGAATTGCATTGGCAAGAGCTGTAATTCTTAAACCAAAAATTATTATTTATGACGAACCAACTACAGGTCTTGATCCTATAACAGCCAAAGAAATTATACAATTAATGAGGAATATTCAACAAACACATAAAACATCATCACTTATTATAACACACGATGTAGATTGTGCCAGGGTAATTTCTAATAGAATGATTTTGTTAATTGATGGCATTAATTATGCCGAAGGAACTTTTAATGAATTGTCTTCATCAACTGATAAAAAAATTCAAGCATTTTTTAAATCATAAAGTCATGAAAACGTCAAATACACAAAAATTTAATCTTGGTTTGTTTGTAATTTTAAGCACAATTCTATTAATTATTGCACTTTATTTTATTGGAAATAGGCAAAATATTTTTGGAAATACTTTTCGAATTAGTGCCGTATTTAATAATGCAAACGGCTTACAATTAGGAAATAATGTTCGTTATTCAGGTATTAATATTGGTACTGTAAAAAATATTATAATGATAAATGATAGTACTATATGTGTTGATATGGTTATAGAAAATAAAATTCTACAACACATTAAAAAAAATGCAGTTGCAGCTATTGGTTCTGATGGTTTGGTTGGAAGCATGGTAATTAATATTGCTCCTGGAAAAGATATCTCAGTCCCATTAATACCTGGTGACACCATTAAGTCATACAGTAAAATTTCAACAACTGATATGTTAGAAACGTTAAATACAACCAATGACAATGCTGCGCAATTAATTGCTGATTTTTTGAAGATCACTACAGATATTAAAAATGGAAAAGGGACATTGGGTATGTTAATTCGAGATCCTGAACTAGCTTCTAGTTTAAAACAAACGATGCTAAATTTAAAAACTACAAGTTTTGACGCTTCAATTACAATTAAAGAAATTAAAGAAATCATTTCAGCAATTAAATATGACGAAAGCGTTGCCTCTGTACTTTTAAGCGACTCTATTTCCGCTAATAAAATAAAATCAATCATATCTAATTTAGATAATTCAAGTAGTGGAATTGACTCCGTAATTAATAATTTAAACTACGTTGTTTTAAATATTAAAAATGGAGAAGGAACTTTAAATTATATGGTTAATGATACCATACTTGTAAAAGATATAGATGAAACAATTAAAAATATAAAAGAAGGAAGTATTCAATTAAACGAAAACTTAGAAGCTTTAAAACATAATTTTTTATTTAGAGGTTATTTCAAAAAAATAGAAAGACAAAAGGCTAAAGATGAAAAAAAGAAAAATTAGCTAAAACTATAATTGATATATATCATTTCAACCATTTTTGATTATTGGTAAATTGTATATACTAAATACTAAAGTGATGAAAAAGTTTAATTTCTTGCTAATTTTAATACTAAGTGTTCTATTTATAACACTCGAAAGTTGTGGTCCGGTAGTTTTTTCTTCAAGACTTGGAACGCCTCCTCCACCATGGTTTTATCCAAACAGAGTTGAAACTGTTCGATATATGTACTTTCCTGATTACTATTTTTACTATGATTTATCTCTAAGAAATTATATCTATTTAGACAATGGAGCATGGTTAACTGTTAATGTATTACCTGCCAGATTTAAAGGTTATGATTTGAAACGAAGTAGAAAAATTAGAATCAACGATTATTATGGCGATAATATTAGAAAGTATCACAGTGAAACTACCACAAAACGAAAAAACTTAAGCAGTAAGAGATATCATTAAACACCTAAATATTCATAAATTTAAGTGAACCACATTTTAATTGCCACTTTCATTAAGTGAATACTAATTTTTAAAAAAAGAATATGAAAATTGAGCATTTAGAAGAACGCATAAATGATTATAAAAAATCAATTGAAGTTGTTGTAGAGAAAAAAATTATTTGGAAAACAAAAACAAAAATTTTACTATTAAAAACTTTAAATACCATTGTTGAAAAATATAAAATTGGATGGCGCGTACAAGAACTTAGTTGGATAAATACCAATGAAGCTGTAAATATAACATTTGATTCTTTTCCGCCAGATTTAATTGAAAAAACCAATCAAATACCTACTTATCAGTTTATTCAGGGAGGCGCATTAATTTTCTCTCAATCTTATAGTGGAGATATCAACATTTTTATGTTATTTCCAATTCTAGACAATATTACCGATGCTTCAAATGATGATGGTTTAACAATTTACAAGCCAGAAAATATTGACGAAAAACTAATTATTGAAAAAGTAGATGAGTTTTTAAAAAAGATGATTCTATGGGAAGTACCCGTTATTAAAAATAAAGTTGGATTTTAATTTAAATAGTTGCTATTTTTAACTTTACTGCTTTACTTTTAAAGCATAAATATCTTGTAATATAGTTGTTTCTCCTTTTTCATTGGTTCTATTCAAATTATAAGTAATATCAATTTTTGTGCTAATTGGTGCATAGTAGTAAATAATCCAAGCATCTGCTTCACTTGTTCCAATACAGCCATTAGAATAGGGCTTATTTAGTGTATTCGGGTTTGTTGTTGGATGTATTAATTGTCCGTTTCTAATGCCATTAATTTCAGTTTCAATAAAAGGTATTTGAGGTAATTTAGTCACTTTATAATCGTCTCTTCTTGTTACATAATATTGATGGCCATTTACTGGGTTGTAATAATCAGGATTACGATTGTGATTTACTATTTTCCCATTTCCTGCAATGGTTTTTAAATCTGTAATTCTATTTCCCATTTTTAAATATTTTTTTTCATTTCTACCTACTCTTACCGGAAATTCATAAAGAAGTAATGAATCTTGGAAAATACGTAGCTTAAATTCAGGAATGTTAATAGCTATTCTAGTTTTATTCATTGAATTAAGAATACTTGAAGTTACCGTTGAATCAGGAATTAAAATGTTACAGCCTTTAGGTAATACAATCATTTCTTTTTGGTTGTAAACAAAAGAATCTTTTTTTATCATTCTATAATAATCTGTATTCGCTAATGTGTCAATTATCCAATGGTTAGCACGAACCAAAATATGTTCAGTCATTACATAATTAGCTTTTAAATTATGTTGATTAACAAGAGAATCAATATAGTTGAAATAATCTCTTACCTTAATGTTTTTTGAAACCCAAATAACATTTATAGAATCTTTAATAAAAATGCTTTTTTTGCTATTATCATATACTTCGTCATTTTTTTGCATATCAAACACTAAAAAAATAAATAAGACAAAAACAGCAAAACTTTTGAATAACAAGTTAAATCGTAACATCTTAAGATAAATTTAAAAACTATATTAATTTAAAGATTATAATCTATAAATGCTATGACCATTATCAGTAATAATTTTAATAACGTTGATTTCGCCAAGCTACTAATTTTTAATAAAATTATTTATGAAGCTCTAAAAGTGTAATTTCAGGGTGCATTCCTAACCTTCCTGGGAACCCAAGCCAGCCCAAACCTCTGGTTACATATAAATATTGTTTGTTATAATTATACAAGCCAGCCCAATGTTTATATTTATATTGAATAGGACTCCAATTTATATCTTTAAAATTAATACCGGCTTGCATTCCATGTGTATGCCCAGATAATGTTAAAGCAATAGCTGTTTTTTCAACTACTTCTTCTGTCCAATGAGATGGGTCATGTGATAGCAATATTTTAAAAGGAATATCAGCAACATTCTTCAACGTTTTTTTCAAATCACCATATTGCTTAAATGGGGGATTCCCCCAATTTTCAACTCCTAAAATAGCAATCTTGTCTTTTTTAATTTCAATAGTATCAGCTTCATTCAGCAACAATTTAAAATTAATTCTTTCATAGAAATACTTAATCAATTCAAAATTAGATTGCTTTGCTTTTAAAGGTTTCCATTTACTATAATCTCCATAATCATGATTTCCCAAAACAGCATATTTCCCTCTTTTAGCTTTTAATTTTTTTAAAACTCGTTGCCATCCCTTTAATTCCCACGCATGATTGTTAACTAAATCACCCGTAAAAAAAATAAAATCAGCTTCTAATTCATTGATTAATCGCACTGCTCTTTCTAAAATATGATAGCGAAAATTAAAACTACCTAAATGAAGATCGGATATATGTACAATTCTCAATCCATCAAATTTTTCTGGTAATTCCTCAAATTTAATTTTAATTCTATGTATTTTAAAACGATATAAGGTTCTAAAAATACCATACACAATTACAAAAAATGGAAGAAACCCTGAGAACAAACCAATAATGGGAATTATAATTAATGATTCCTTCACAGAAAACACATAATTTGCAAAATATAATATTGAAATAACCGTCACAAAAATTAATTTTGGAACAAAAGAAGAAACTGAAAGCCCATAAAAAGAAGATATGAGCCATTGTTTCCGATAAGTATTCATGCTATCTAACCTACTCTTTAATAAAATAATAGCTGTAATAAGTCCAATAGTAAAAAGCCAGAAAGCAATATAAATACTATTTCTTACAAATGATGATGTAATTAATTGAGTGACAGATAACAACCAATAAAAAGTAAAAATATCAACAACTAATATTGCCAAACATAAAAGAATAATTTTTAAAAACGAAAAGGGTCGCATAGTATAAATTTATTATTTTTCAGAAGCCAGTCTGCGCTTGTCTCTAAAAGCCCAATAAATACCTTTTACACCTGCAACCCATTTATCATACATAAAAATAAGTGTAATTTCTTCTATTGTTTCTAATAAACCCAACACAATCATTGTGTAAAACAACCAATAAATGGGATTAAAAAATAATAGCCAAAGTATAAATACACCTTGTATAATTGCCGATAATTTAGCTAAATAAGTATGAAAAGCAGTTGCTTTCCCATATTTTCTAAATGCAAGAACCATTTGAATACCATAAGGAATAAAAGCAATTAATATTAAAATATAATTCTCTTTCATGAAATCATATTCAAAAAATAATAATCCAATTAAACCAATTGCAAATGTAATTTGATCCCCAAAAGAATCTAATTGAGATCCTCTAGGGCTGGTAATTTTCAAAGATCTCGCCAAAAACCCATCAATCATATCCGTACAATAACTAACCAACAAAAACCAAGTGAAAATCTCTCGCTCGCCTAACCAAATTAAAATTAATAAAAATGGAGAAGCCGCGATTCTATAAAAAGAAAACCAATCCGCAATATTAAAATTTTTAAATGTTAACATCCAAAATATTGTATTTCATTAATGTTATTATCAACTTAACCCTCATTAAAATTACGAATCTCAATCAACTTTTGAAGTGATAAATATCAATTTACACAATCAAATTATCTATTTATTAACTGTTTTTAATCAATTTTTAACTATATTTATGTTGATATTGAATTTTGCCTCAACCATGAAATTAATTTTATGTCTTTTAGCAATCAACATATTTTCAACATACTTTTTGAAGCTATTCCTGAAGGGGCAATTATAGCAAATGACAAACAACATATAATTGCAGCAAATTCTTCTGCAGAAGAAATTTTTGGCTATAAAAAAGGAGAATTAATTAATCAACCTTTAAACATTCTTATTCCATCAAAATACCAACTCAATCATAAAACTCATTTTTCGAATTTTTTAAAAAATAAAACGATACGCAAAATAAATTATGACCTAAACTTCTATGGGATTACTAAAAGCAAAAAAGAATTCCCTTTAGAAATTGGCTTAAATCCGTTTGAAATTGATGAAAAATTATTTATAATCGCATTAATTATTGATGTCACTAAGCGTAAAGAAACAGACAAGAAAATTAAAAATATCAATATTAAACTAGAAAAAACAGTAAAAGAAAAAACAGCTGAATTAAAAAATAAAATTAAACAACTAACAGAAGTAAATATTAGTTTAAAAAGAGAAATAAAAAAAAGAATTGAAGGTGAAGCTGAAATTAAAAATGCCTTACAAAAAGAGCAAGAACTGAACAGTTTAAAAACAAAATTTTTATCATTAGTATCTCATGAGTTTAAAACACCTTTAAGCGGTATCTTAACATCCTCTATGTTGTTAGATAAATATAAATTAAGCAACCAGCAAGATAAAAGAGATAAACACATAGAAACAATTACACAAAAAGTACACTATCTTAATGATATTTTAAATAATTTCTTATCAATAGAAAGTATTGACGCTAGCAATGTTAATTATAAATTTACCACATTTAATTTAAGCAAAATTGTGAATGAGGTAGTGTATAATGCTAATATGCTTTTAAAAAGTGGACAAAAAATTAATATTTCATCAGATACTAATGATTATGTATTATACCAAGATGAGAAAATTCTAGAACTTATTCTATCCTATTTATTATACAATTCCATAAAATATTCATTAGAAAATACCACTATTGATTTAGATATTTATCAAGATACCGAAAGCACTATTTTTAAGTTTATTGATGAAGGTATTGGAATACCTGAAAAGGACCAAAAATTTATATTTAACCGTTACTTTAGAGCTGAAAATGTATTACATATTCAAGGAACAGGTATTGGTTTAAATATTGTAAAATCCCATTTAGAAAATTTAGGAGGCTCAATATCTTTTGAAAGCAAAGAAAATAAAGGGTCTATTTTTATTGTTAAATTACCTTTAATTAGAACATTATGAAAAAGATTTTACTTATTGAAGACGACCTTTTTGTTAGAGAAAATACAGCAGAACTTTTAGAGTTGGCAAACTATACCGTAATTACTGCTTCAAATGGTAAAATTGGCGTTGCTGAAGCCAAAAAACATTTACCTGATATTATTATTTGCGATATTATGATGCCTGAATTAAATGGTTATGGAGTGCTTCAAATTCTTTCTAAAGAAGAAGACACGAAACATATTCCATTTATTTTTATATCTGCAAAAATCAGCCGTGAAGACATTAGAAAAGGAATGAATTTAGGCGCTGATGATTATATTACAAAACCTTTTGACGAATCTGAGTTATTTAGCGCTATTGAAAGTAGATTGGCAAAAGTTGCTATTCTTAAAGATTCTACAATAAAAGAAAATACCACTACTAAAACAACTATTGTAGATCAACTAAAAACATTAGACCATCTTAAAAATTATTTTATTGAAACTGTTGAAGAGTATTCATTTAATCCTGGAGAAATTATCTATCACGAAGGTGGAAACTCAAATTTTGTTTATTTAATTCATTCTGGCGTTGTAAAAACATATAAAAGCGATTTACAAGGCAAAGAACTGATTACAGCATTACATAAAGAAGATGATTTTTTTGGCATCACATCATTTTCACATAATATTCCTTATCAAGAAACAGCTACCGCAATTGAAAATACAAAGATTTTACGACTCGCAAAAAAAGAATTAAAAAATATTTTACTAAATAACCACGAAGTAACCCTCCAATTAATAGACCATCTTTCAGATAGTGTAACAGAAATAAAAGAAAATTTAATTGAAATGGCATATAGTTCTGTACGAAAAAAAACAGCAAATACCATTTTACAATTTACTGAAAAAATTAGCTCTATACAAGGCGAAAGTATTCATATATCAAGAAGCGATCTTGCAAGTATTGCCGGTATTGCAACTGAAACTTTTATAAGAACCATTTCCGATTTTAAAAGAGAAGGTATTATTGATTTAGAAGGTAGAAATATTAAAATATTAAATATGGATAAATTGAAAAAAGTTAATTAATTTAAATTCACAAGAGGCATTCAATTGATATATATCATTTTAAACTATAATTATACCTCTTAATTTTGAGTATAATCCTAATTTAATTAGTCCAATGAAAAATATATTACTTCCTACAGACTTTTCAGAAAATTCTTGGAATGCCATAAAATACGCTTTAGAACTTTACAAAAAAACAGCTTGTAATTTTTATTTATTACACGTTACCT
>NZ_CALAEQ010000235.1 GCF_937891065.1 uncultured Lutibacter sp.
AAAACTTTAATGATAAATTATTAGAACGAGCCAACGAAGATGATGAGGATTAACCATCAATAGAATAAAAGAGGCTATTTAAAACTATATTAAACTCAATTTGTCACATTGAGCGCAGTCGAAATGTATTTTAATAGATTTCTCGAATTCACTCGAAATGACAATAATTTAACTCTTCAAATAACCTCTTAAGGTTAATCTACTTTTTTAAAACTTTGCTAAGAATTTCATCTTTGCTTATTTTCTTAGTACAGAAATACCAATCTTTACAATCCATATCTTCTTTACCTGCCATTCTGTTTTCTGCCGTTCCACAAGAACCTGCAGGACCAATAATTACATCATCACCAGGATACCAATCAGCTGGAGTTGCAACTTCAAAAGCATCAGCAGCTTGTAAAGCAACTACAACACGATACAGTTCATCAAAATTTCTACCCAAACTTAGTGGATAATAAATAATAGCTCTAATAATACCCTTTGGATCTATAAAAAATACGGCTCTAACAGCTTTAGTTGAACTTTCATTTGGTTGAAGCATTCCATATTTTTTTGCAACATTCATAGTAATGTCTTCAATTAAAGGAAATTTTACTTCAACATTTTTCATTCCTTTATACTCAATTTTATCTTTAATTGAGCGTAACCAAGCAATATGACTATATAAACCATCAATAGATAAACCAACTAGTTTACAATTTGCATTTGCGAATTTTTCTTCCTGTGTAGCAAAAGTCATAAACTCTGATGTACAAACAGGTGTGAAATCAGCAGGATGGCTGAATAAAATAACCCAGTCTCCTTTATAATCAGAAGGAAAATTTATAGGACCTTGTGTTGTTACTGCTTGAAATTCAGGAGCTTTATCTCCAATTCTAGGCATTGCTGTGAATTCTTGTGTTACTTCCATAATAATATATATTAAAATTTTATGATTTCTAGTTGGACTATTAAAGTTAGTAAATAATTAAAAATAATATTGTAACTAAAATCACAGTGTAATTATTAATTAATTGGAAATAAAAAATCCTGCAAAAGGCAGGATTTTTATTAAATAATATATTTTTAAATTACCACTTAAACAATGGTCTATCAGCCATCATTTCGTTTACTTTTTCAGCAATACGTTCTAATCTAGCTTCATCTTCATGATTTACAATTACTTCATCAATTAATTCAACAATCGCAATCATATCAGCCTCTTTTAGCCCTCTAGTCGTTACAGCAGAAGATCCAACTCTAATTCCAGAAGTTACAAAAGGAGATTTATCATCAAAAGGAACCATATTTTTATTTACAGTAATATCAGCTTTTACCAACGCATTTTCAGCCTGTTTTCCACTAATATTTTTATTACGTAAATCAATAAGCATACAGTGATTGTCTGTACCTCCTGAAATAATTTTATAGCCTTTTTTCACAAGAGCTTCAGCCATTGCTGCAGCATTTTTCTTCACTTGTAATTGGTAATGTAAAAAATTATCGGTTAAAGCTTCACCAAATGCAATTGCTTTAGCAGCAATAATGTGTTCTAAAGGTCCACCTTGATTTCCTGGGAAAACGGCTGAATCAATTAAACTAGACATTTTTTTAAGATTTCCATTCTTCAATTTTAAACCAAACGGATTGTCAAAATCTTTTCCAATCATAATAATACCCCCACGTGGTCCTCTTAAGGTTTTATGAGTTGTAGTAGTTACAAAATGACAATGAGGAATTGGATCATTTAATATTCCTTTAGCAATTAAACCTGCTGGGTGAGAAATATCAGCCAATAATAAAGCACCTACCGAGTCAGCAATAATTCTGAAACGTTTAAAATCTATATCTCTTGAATAAGCTGAAGCACCTGCAATTATTAATTTAGGCATTTCTTTCTCAGCAGTTTCTTGAATTTTATCATAATTCAAAACACCAGTTTCCTCGTCTACTCCATAAAATGATGGATTATACAATTTTCCTGAAAAATTAACTGGTGAACCGTGTGTTAAATGTCCACCGTGAGATAAATCAAAACCTAATATTTTATCACCTGGTTTTAAAACAGCTTGATAAACTGCTGCATTTGCTTGCGAACCAGAGTGTGGTTGTACATTTACATATTCAGCACCAAAAAGTTCTTTAGCTCTATCAATTGCTATTTGTTCAATAACATCTACTACTTCACAACCACCATAATAACGTTTATTTGGGTAGCCTTCAGCATATTTATTAGTTAATACGGAGCCTGCAGCTTCCATAACTTGATCACTCACAAAATTTTCAGAAGCAATTAGCTCTATTCCATTTGTTTGTCTTTCTTTTTCTTCTTGAATTAAATCAAATATTAATTGGTCACGTTGCATTATATATTGTTTTTTTTAAATTTCAACGCAAAAATAACGATTTCGTTTTGCAATTAGTAATAAACTTATATATTTACTCAGAATTTTATTAACAGAAATAAAACTTATAAACTATGAAAATAGCAGCAAATGATCCAGACAGAAAATCATGGTTAAATATTGAAAAAAAATGCGATTTTCCTATTCAAAATATTCCATTTGGTGTATTTATTACCAAAGATGATATAATTACCATTGGAACAAGAATTGGAGAATATGCAATTGACCTTGGCGCTTTTCATCAATTAGGCTATTTTAACGAAATACCTCTTACAGATGATATATTTATGCAAGATTCTTTAAACGACTTTATTTCCGATGGAAGAAAAACTTGGAGATTGGTTAGAAATAGAATTGCAGAAGTATTTGATGCTAACAATCCAATATTAAGAGATAATTTAAAGCATAGAGAAGTTATTATATTTGATATGAGTGAAATAGAAATGCTGTTGCCAGTAAGTGTTGGTGATTATACAGATTTTTATTCAAGCAAAGAACATGCAACTAATGTAGGTGTTATGTTTAGAGGAAAAGACAATGCTTTAATGCCTAATTGGTTACATATGCCTATAGGCTATCATGGTCGTTCATCTTCTATTGTGGTTTCTGGTACGCGTATTCATAGACCGTATGGACAATTTTTACCTAAAAATGAATCAACACCAGTATTTGGACCTTCAAAAAGTTTAGATATGGAGCTTGAAACAGCTTTTATAACTACTGATGTTAATAATTTTGGAGAACCAATTTCTATTGATGAAGCTGGAGAATATATTTTTGGAATGGTATTATTAAATGATTGGAGCGCAAGAGATATTCAAAAATGGGAATATGCACCATTAGGTCCGTTTTTAGGGAAAAACTTTGCATCTACTATTTCACCTTGGATTGTGACAATGGATGCTTTAGAACCATTTAGATGTGAAAGCCCAAAGCAAGATCTTACTCCTCTTCCGTATCTTCAACAAAAAGGAACAGATAATAGTTTTGATATTAAATTAAAAGCTATTTTAGAAACTGAAAATGGTGATTTAAATGAATTAAGTAAATCTAATTTTAAGCATTTATATTGGACAATGGAGCAACAGTTAGCTCATCATACGGTTAATGGTTGCAATGTGCGATCTGGAGATTTAATGGGTAGTGGAACAATTTCTGGACCAACAAAAAATAGTTATGGTTCAATGTTAGAACTCTCATGGGGAGGAAAAGAACCAATTGAACTAAAAGATGGTACGTCTCGTATTTTCTTAAATGATGGAGACACTTTAATATTAAGTGGCTACTGTAAAAACGAAAATTATAGTATTGGTTTTGGTAAATGTTCAGGTAAAATTTTTCCTCCTGTTAAATTGAAAAAATAAGAACTTAACTTATTATTATAAAGAACCCTAAAATTAATTTTTTAGGGTTTTTTAGTTACTTTTGGCATTGATATTGTAATTCTTATTTTCTTATTAAATTTAAAAAATCCCTAGATGAAAAAAATAGCCATATTTTTAATTTTAGCAATCACAGTTGTTAGTTGTAGTAGTGTAAAAAAAACACAAGAAGCCATAAACTATGGTAATTATGATGAAGCCATAGAAATTGCAATAAAAAACTTAAGAACTCATAAAACTAAAAAAAGTAATCAATCATATGTATTAATGCTTGAAGAGGCGTTTGCTAAAGCTTCTATAAGGGATAAAGAAAAAATAGCATTTGAAAAAAAAGATGGAAATCCAGCAAATTTAGAAAGTATTTATAATGGGTATATTTTACTAAACAACAGACAAGAACTTATAAAACCTTTACTCCCACTTCCTATTATTAATAAAGGAAAAAATGCAAAATTTCAGTTTGAAAATTATACAAATGACCTAATAACTACAAAAGATAAATTATCTGATTATTTGTATACAAATGCTAAAAAATCATTAACAAATTCTGAAAGTAAAGACGATTTTAGAAATACGTATAATGATTTAAGATATTTATATGATATAAATCCTGAATATAAAAATACGAAAGTGTTATTGGAAGAAGCACATTATAAAGGAACCGATTTTGTCTTTGTATATATGCAGAATAAAACCAATCAGGTAATTCCTATGCGTTTAGAAGATGATTTATTAAATTTTGATACGTACAACTTAAATGATTTTTGGACCGTTTACCATAATAACAAACAACCTAAGCATAAGCAACTTTATGATTTTGAATTAGAATTAAATTTACGAGAAATTAATATTTCTCCTGAACAAATTCGAGAAAAAGTAATTGTTCAAGAAAAGCAAGTAAAAGATGGTTGGCAATATTTAATTGATAAGAATGGAAATGCAGTGAAAGATAGTTTAGGAAATACTATTAAGGTTGATAAATTTAAAACTTTGAAAAGTAAAGTAACTAAATTCACACAATTTAAATCTGTACAAGTTGTTGGGCAAGTAAAATATTTCGATTTAAAAACCAACCAATTAATTCAAGCCTTTCCTTTGGCTAGTGAATTTGTATTTGAGCATCACTACGCTACTTATTCAGGAGATAAAGATGCTATTGATAAAGATAATTTAGACTTTTTAAGATATAAACACGTACTGTTTCCAAGTAATGAGCAAATGGTTTATGATAGTGGCGAAGATTTAAAAAATAAAATTAAATCTATTATTTCTAACAATCGTTTTAGGTAAAATTCTATTTATGTCATTTCGAGCGCAGTCGAGAAATTTACTATTTAGATAATGTCTTTTTAACAGCATCCACACTAATTGAATAGTGTGAATCGCTGTAAATAACCTGTTCATTTTTCACAACTAAAACCTGAGGAGATTGATGGCGGACCTCTAATTTTTCTGAAATTTCATTTGAAATTGCTTTAAAATTCAATAAATCTAAAAAATATAAATCAACATCCGTTTCATTTAAATCATATTCTCTTTCAAAACTTTTAAGCGCCATTCTGCTAATTCCACATCTGGTACTATGCTTAAATATTAAAATTGGCTTTTCGTTTGACTGTGAAATTATAGTTGCTAATTGGCTACTTTCTGTAAGTAGAATCCAGTTTATTTTTTTATCATTTTCACCTTCACTGCTACCTTTAAATAAACTATTAAATATTCCCATTTCTATTATTTTTATATGTTAGTCTTCAAATATGAACACACCTTTCATTAAAAGACAAAATGTCGTTAATCACCTTAAAAATAAGACAATATGACTTATTTAGATTACCTTTAATGAATTGGAATATTCTTTGACGCTGCAAATATATACACAAAAAAACAAAACGTTATGAACTTTAATAAATTTACCATAAAATCGCAAGAAGCTGTCCAACAAGGGCAACAAATTGCAGAAAGTCTTGGGCATCAACAAATAGAAAATTCACATATACTTAAAGGAATTTTTGAAGTTGATGAAAATGTAACACCTTTCATTTTTAAAAAATTAGGATTAAATATTGACTTGTTAAAAAGTTTAATTGAAAAAACTTTAGAGAGTTATGCTAAAGTTACTGGTGGCGATATATCATTTTCGAGAAACGCCTCTAAAATGTTGAATACAGCAGCTACAGAAGCCTCAAACTTGAAAGATGAATATGTATCAATAGAACATTTGTTGCTAGCAATTTTAAATACAAAAGACACCACTTCTCAAATTTTAAAAGATCAGGGAGTTACTGAGAAAGGGATGAAATTAGCTATTGACGAGTTGCGTCAAGGAAGTAAAGTAACTTCTCAAAGTGCAGAAGAAACTTATAATTCACTGAATAAATTTGCACGTAATTTAAATCAGTTAGCAAAAGACGGAAAATTAGATCCTGTAATTGGGCGTGATGAAGAAATTAGAAGAATTCTTCAAATTTTATCGCGAAGAACAAAAAACAACCCAATGTTAGTTGGTGAACCTGGAACAGGTAAAACAGCTATTGCAGAAGGTTTAGCACATAGAATTGTAAAAGGTGATATTCCAGAAAATTTAAAAGATAAGCAAATTTATTCTTTAGATATGGGGGCACTTATAGCAGGGGCAAAATACAAAGGTGAATTTGAAGAACGTTTAAAATCTGTAATTAAAGAAGTGACTTCTTCAAATGGTGAAATTGTATTGTTTATAGATGAAATTCACACACTTGTTGGTGCTGGTGGTGGTCAGGGAGCTATGGATGCCGCAAATATCTTAAAACCTGCATTGGCGCGAGGAGAATTAAGAGCTATTGGAGCAACAACCCTGGATGAATATCAAAAATATTTTGAGAAAGATAAAGCTTTAGAACGAAGATTTCAAAAAGTAATGGTTAATGAGCCGGATACAGAAAGTGCTATTTCAATATTAAGAGGTATTAAAGAGAAGTATGAAAATCATCATAAAGTTCAAATAAAAGATGATGCCATTATAGCTGCTGTAGAGTTATCTCAACGCTATATTTCAAATCGTTTTTTGCCAGATAAAGCGATTGATTTAATGGATGAAGCTGCTGCAAAATTGCGTATGGAAATAAATTCAAAACCAGAAGAATTAGATGTTTTGGATCGTAAAATTATGCAAATTGAGATTGAAATTGAGGCAATAAAACGTGAAAAGGATGAAAAAAAGCTAACTTCTCTTAAAAAAGAATTGGCTAATATAAAAGAAGACAGAAACGAAATTAATGCGAAATGGGTTAGCGAAAAAGAATTGGTTGAAAATGCGCAAGCGAGTAAAGAAGCCATTGAAAATTATAAATTGGAAGCTGAGCGTGCTGAGCGTGATGGAGATTATGGAAAAGTAGCAGAAATTCGTTATGGAAAAATTAAAGATGAACAGGAAAAATCAAATAGACTTCAAAAAGAATTAGCCGAGAACCAAGATTCTGCTTTAATTAAAGAAGAAGTTACCAGAGATGATATTGCTGAAGTTGTTGCAAAATGGACAGGGATTCCTGTAACTAAAATGTTACAAAGTGATCGTGAAAAATTATTGCATTTAGAAGATGAATTACATAATAGAATAGTTGGACAAGAGGAAGCTATTGTAGCTGTTTCAGATGCTGTAAGAAGATCTAGAGCAGGTTTACAAGATTCTAAAAAGCCAATGGGAACCTTTTTATTTTTAGGTACAACAGGTGTTGGTAAAACTGAACTAGCAAAAGCTTTGGCAGAGTATTTATTTGATGATGAAAATTCTATGACTCGAATTGATATGAGTGAATATCAAGAACGTCATGCGGTTAGCAGACTTGTAGGTGCTCCTCCAGGATATGTTGGTTATGAAGAAGGTGGTCAATTAACAGAAGCCGTAAGAAGAAAACCTTATTCAGTTATTTTATTAGATGAAATTGAAAAAGCACATCCAGATACATTTAATATTTTGCTACAAGTTTTAGATGAGGGAAGATTAACAGATAATAAAGGAAGAGTTGCCGATTTTAGAAATACCATTATAATTATGACTTCAAATATGGGAGCTCATATTATTCAAGAGAAATTTGAAAAAATGGATATGGAAAAACGTGATTTGATAACTGAAACTACTAAAGTTGAAGTTTTAGGGTTATTGAAACAGACTGTTAGACCTGAATTTTTAAATCGTATTGATGAGATTATCATGTTTACACCTTTAAATAGGGAAGAAATTCAACAAATAGTGAGGCTACAACTAAACGGATTAATTAAAATGTTGAAAGAAAAAGATATCCAGATTGAATATACAGAAGATTTGGTTGAAGCTCTAGCAAACAAAGGTTACGACCCGCAATTTGGTGCGCGACCTGTTAAAAGGGTTATTCAAAGAGATATTCTAAATCAGCTTTCAAAAGAAATATTATCAGGAAAAGTAACCTCTGAAAGCCATATTTTATTAGATGCTTTTGATGATAAAATTGTGTTTAGAAATAAATAGAAACTAAAATTTAAAATCCAAAAAGGGTTCTAAAAAGTGAAATTTCATGTCATATTTAGCCTGTCGAAATATTTTTATTAATTGATAATGAAGATTAACTTCGATAGGCTCAGTTTGATAAAATGAAATTAATTCACTTTTTAGATCACCTTTTTTTTATGTAAATTCGTTTTTTTAATTTAAATAAATAATGATGAGAAAAATCATTTTCATATTACTAATAGGAATAAGTGTTTTAAAAGTTAATGCGCAAGAAAGTGAAATTACTACGTATTATTTTATTAGACATGCTGAAAAGGAAAGAACCGATAAGACAAACGAAAATCCGAATTTAACTGAAAATGGTCAACAAAGAGCTGAAAATTGGAGCACAGTTTTTAAAAATGTAGATTTTGATTTAATCTATTCAACCAATTATAATAGGACAATAGAAACTGCAACGCCTACATCTGAAAGTAAAAGTTTAGAAATTAAGTTTTATAATCCAAATGAATTATATAATGACGATTTTAAACTAACAACCAAAAATAAAACAGTTTTAGTTGTTGGGCATAGTAACACTACTCCTCTATTTGTAAATGCTATTTTAGAAAATGAGAAATACGCCGAAATAGAAGATCTAAATAATTCTAATTTATATATT
>NZ_CALAEQ010000236.1 GCF_937891065.1 uncultured Lutibacter sp.
AATCATCATCTTCATGAATAAAGCCTCTTTCAAAGTTGACGAATTTATGCTGAATGATTTTTATTTTCTCTCTATTTTTTTCAATATCAATTCCAACTTCAATATCACTAATAATTAAAGCTGAAAATGTAAACGAGTGCGTTATAGAAATATGATTTCCATCTTTTAAATGTGGTTTACCATTGTCGGTATAATATAAATCGAAGTCGTTATAACCAGCAGCTTTTAATAAATGACGAACACTTAAAAAACCACGTTGATGTAATTCAGATTTCATTGAAAGTAATCTGTTTTCACTTCTTTCAGTTAAAGGTGTGTTTTCTAATAATTCATCAAAAGATTCTTCAATTTTCCACACAAAAATTGAAGTATAACTATTTGGTTTAATGGTTTTGTATAAAGGCATTTAGTTTTTCAAATGGATTTTGTACTTTTGCAAAATCTATAAACAATGTTTGGTTGTTTTAAATAAAAAACAAATTTAATAAATATGAGTACAGAAACATCAACTTACGTAAAATATAAAGTAAAAGATATTAATCTTGCAGATTGGGGACGTAAAGAAATTCATTTGGCAGAAGCAGAAATGCCAGGCTTAATGAGTTTAAGAGAAGAGTTTAAAGGACAAAAACCTTTAGCAGGAGCAAGAATTGCAGGTTGTTTACATATGACTATACAAACTGCAGTTTTAATAGAAACTTTGGTAGATTTGGGTGCCGAGGTAACTTGGAGTTCTTGTAATATATTTTCAACTCAAGATCAAGCTGCTGCCGCAATTGCTGCTGCAGGAGTTTCAGTATACGCTTGGAAAGGTTTAAGTGAAGAAGAATTTGACTGGTGTATTGAACAAACCTTATTTTTTGGTGAAGATAAAAAACCATTGAACTTAATTTTAGATGATGGTGGAGATTTAACCAATATGGTGTTGGATAGATATCCTGAATTAGCAGCAGGCATTAATGGTTTAAGTGAAGAAACTACCACTGGAGTTCACCGTTTATATGATAGAGTGAAAGCAGGTACATTGCCAATGCCAGCTATAAATGTGAATGATTCTGTAACTAAATCTAAATTTGATAATAAATACGGATGTAGAGAAAGTGCTGTTGATGCAATTCGTAGAGCAACTGATTTAATGTTAGCAGGTAAACGTGTAGTAGTTTGTGGTTATGGAGATGTTGGTAAAGGAACAGCAGCTTCATTTAAAGGAGCAGGGTCAATTGTTACAGTTACTGAAATTGATCCAATTTGTGCGTTGCAAGCTGCAATGGATGGTTTTGAAGTAAAAAAATTAGACTCAGTTGTTGGAAATGCAGATATTGTAATTACAACTACCGGAAATAAAGACATTGTACAATCTCGTCATTTTGAAGCTATGAAAGACAAAACCATAGTTTGTAACATTGGTCATTTTGATAATGAAATTGATATGGCTTGGTTGAACAGTAAATACGGTTCTACAAAAGTTGAAATTAAACCACAAGTAGATAAATATACTATTGGAGAAAATGAAATTCTAGTGTTAGCTGAAGGTCGTTTGGTAAATTTAGGTTGTGCTACAGGGCATCCTAGTTTTGTAATGAGTAATTCATTTACAAATCAAACATTGGCTCAATTAGAACTTTGGAACAATAGAGAAGCGTATAAAAATGAAGTTTATATGTTGCCAAAGCATTTAGATGAAAAAGTAGCTCGTTTACATTTAGCTAAAATAGGTGTTGAATTAGAAACGCTACGTGAAGACCAAGCAAAATATATAGGTGTTGAAGTTGAAGGACCTTACAAACCAGAATATTATAGGTACTAAGAGTAAATAGTTCAAAACAAAACTTCGTTACTGAAAAAATAACGAAGTTTTGTTTTTAATATATGTTTACAATTTAATTGATACATTTGTTGAAATTTTTAGAATATGAAAACTATTTTAGTTCCATTAGGAAACTCAGAAAAAGCGATTAACACTTTACAATATGCAATAGATTTTGCAACAGTTTCAAGTGCTAAAATATATGTAGTTCAAGTTTTTGGCTCAGCCAAAACCACAGGACATCTTAAAAATATTGATGCCATTTTAGAGAAGGATACCAAAGATGAATTAGCCCATATTTTATCTAAGGTTGATTCAAAAAATATCATTATTAAATCAATTGTCGTAAAAGGCAGTATTTTAGATGTTATTTCAAGAGCTGCTGAAGAATTAGATATAGACTTAATTATTTCTTCGGCGTATTTATCAACTGCTGATTCCTCTATTTATTTGGGAGAAATTGTAGGTGGAATTGTTAAACAAACTGAATTACCAATGTTAATTATACCTAAAGGATATGTTTTTAAACCTATAAAAAATATTTTATTAGGTTTACGATCAGGGTTGATTAAAAAAGAGGGGGTTTTAGATCCTTTAAAAAATATTGTAACTCTTTTTAAAGCAAAAGTAAATTTATTACATGTTATTACTCCATATAATACTTTGGAAGATAATTCTTTACATCAAAATTTTAAAGAAGTAGCAGATACCATTTTTAATAGTGAAAATGCAACAGTTTATCAAGGAGTTTTAGAACATTTGATTGAAATAAATCCTGATATGATGTGTGTTATAAGAAATAAACGTGGATTTTTAATTCGTCTTTTGGAACAAAACACCATTAAAAAAATCGATTTTGAAAGTAGAGTTCCACTTTTAGTATTAAAAGGTAATTTATAATAGAAAGGGGATGTAGCTCAGTTGGCTAGAGTGCTTGACTGGCAGTCAAGAGGTCGTGGGTTCGATTCCCATCTTCTCCAC
>NZ_CALAEQ010000237.1 GCF_937891065.1 uncultured Lutibacter sp.
TACAGCTTTTAAAACTAGAATCAATCAAATTAACGAAAAGTATAAAAACTATCTTGATTAATAATTTGAATTTGAAAAAGTGATGTAAATGGCAAAGCCAAATGTAACTGAAACTCAAATAAAAAAGGCAAAAAGCAAGTCAAAATTGTAACACTAAAAAATACAGTTTATGAAAGAATTATTTTTAAACCTATTTGGATTAATTTTTACTTACGGTGGAATTATGGCTATAAAAAAGAATCTTAATTTAAAAAAAGTTGGCATTAGAACAATTGGGACTGTAATAAGTACCAGAGCTGTAAGCAGAACAAATAACAGCGTTGATGATGTTGGCCCCACAAGGTGGCTCTACAGACCAACCGTGAAATTTACAACCAAAGATAAGCAAACATTAGAAGTGGAATTAGGAGATGCTAATGGAGTTGAAGATACTATTGGTAGTAAAAGAAAAATTATTTATGATCCTCAATTTCCAGACGAAGTAAAGGAGGATAATTTACTAAGTATGGTTATTGCACCTTGGCTATTTTTAGGATGTGGCCTATTTTCTTTTCTTTGGGGAATTTTAGAAATTTTCGAAGTAATAAATGTCATAAAATAACAAGGCACATTTTATAAAAAACATTAGGACAAGTTGCTAGTTCAATTACAAAACGAGCTGATGAAATTAATTTTTGGAGTCCCTATTAAAAAAGAGTACAAATTAAGGCGCTCTTTTTTTTGTTTAAATATTTATAAAAACCCCAATAAAATCAACTTGTGAGCTAATTTGCATGATTATAAAAGTCTGATTTTCAGTTATTAAGACTAGATGCTCGTTTATTATTAAAACAACGAAATGTTAAGAACTTAGTGTCAATTGTGAATAAGTGACCTTTTTTAGTGTCTGTTTTTTTTGAATCTTTGCTTTTCTCGTTTTAACCAAAATTTTACGAATTACTAACTAAGAAAAAGCTATAATAAATGTCCTTCATTGAACCTATTTTACAAGAAAACAAAAATCGATTCGTAATTTTTCCAATTCAACATCAAGATATTTGGGAGTGGTATAAAAAACAAGAAGCGAGTATTTGGACTGCTGAGGAAATTGATTTACACCAAGATGTAATTGACTGGGAGACAAAATTAAGTAATGATGAGCGTTATTTTATAAAGCATATTTTAGCTTTTTTTGCAGCTTCTGATGGAATTGTAAATGAAAATTTAGCAGAAAACTTTGTTAGTGAAGTTCAATATTCAGAAGCAAAATTCTTTTATGGATTTCAAATAATGATGGAAAACATACATTCTGAAGTGTATTCATTATTAATTGATACCTATGTTAAAAATGAAGTTGAGAAAAATGAATTATTTCAAGCTATTGACATTTTTCCAGCCATTAAATTAAAAGCTGATTGGGCTTTAAAATGGATTGAGAGTCCAAGTTTTGCAGAACGGTTAATTGCTTTTGCAGCCGTTGAAGGTATCTTTTTCTCAGGAAGTTTTTGCTCTATATTTTGGATGAAAAAAAGAGGATTGTTACCAGGTTTAACTTTTTCTAACGAATTAATTTCTAGAGACGAAGGTTTACATTGCGATTTTGCCGTGCACTTACACAATAATCATATTGTAAATAAAGTACCAAAAGAAAGAATTACTGAGATTATTGTTGATGCTTTAAATATTGAACGTGTTTTTATAACAGAGTCATTACCCGTTAGTTTAATTGGTATGAATGCTAAATTAATGACACAATATTTAGAATTTGTAACCGATAGATTATTAATGGAATTTGGATGTGACAAAGTTTACAATTCATCAAACCCATTTGATTTTATGGAAATGATTTCATTAGAAGGAAAAACTAACTTCTTTGAAAAACGAGTTTCTGAATATCAAAAAGCAGGTGTAAAAAGTGGTGGAACTGGAGCTGGAGATCTTAGTTTTGATGCTGATTTCTAATTAAGCAATTGCCACTATAAGCAATAGGCTTTACTTAAATTTAAAATAAATAGAACTGATACTTGATACCAAGCGCCAGTTACTAGTAACTAAAAAAATAAAGAATAATATATGTTTGTATTAAAAAGAGATGGAAAAAAAGAACCTGTGATGTTTGATAAAATAACATCAAGAGTTCGAAAAATGTGTTATGGTTTAAATAAGTTAGTAGATCCCGTGAAGGTTGCTATGAGAGTTATTGAAGGTTTGTACGATGGAGTTACAACTTCTGAGCTTGATAATTTAGCGGCTGAAACAGCGGCAACTATGACCGTTCAACATCCTGATTATGCAAAACTAGCAGCACGTATTGCTGTATCAAACTTACATAAAAACACTAAAAAATCTTTTTCTGAAGTTATGACGGATTTATATAATTATGTAAATCCAAGAACTGGGAAAAAAGCACCACTATTATCCAATGAAACTTATAAAGTAATTATAGATAATGCTGAAAAGTTAGATTCAACCATTATTTATAATAGAGATTTTAGTTATGATTATTTTGGTTTTAAAACCTTAGAGCGTTCTTATTTATTGAAATTAAATGGTGAAATTGTAGAACGCCCACAGCACATGTTAATGCGTGTTGCTATTGGAATTCATCAAGAAGATATTGATGAAGCAATTGAGACCTACGAGTTAATGTCTAAAAAAATATTTACACACGCTACACCAACATTATTCAATTCAGGAACACCAAAACCTCAAATGTCATCTTGTTTCTTATTACAAATTCAAGATGATAGTATTGATGGAATTTATGATACACTAAAACAAACGGCTAAAATATCACAATCTGCAGGTGGAATTGGCTTGTCAATCCACAATGTACGTGCAACAGGTTCGTACATTAGAGGTACAAATGGGACTTCAAACGGAATTGTACCAATGTTAAAAGTGTATAATGATACTGCGCGTTATGTAGATCAAGGTGGTGGAAAACGTAAAGGTTCTTTTGCAATTTATATGGAACCTTGGCACGCAGATGTTTTTAATTTTTTAGACTTGCGTAAAAATACTGGAGCTGAAGAAATGCGAGCACGTGATTTATTTTACGCGATGTGGATTCCAGATTTGTTTATGAAACGAGTAGAAGAAAATGGAGATTGGACTTTAATGTGCCCAAATGAATGCCCGCATTTATTTGATTCTTACGGAGATGAATTTGAAAAACTATATATAGGTTATGAAAAAGTTGGAAAAGGAAGAAAAACAATCAAAGCTCGTGAACTTTGGGAAAAAATATTAGAAGCTCAAATTGAAACGGGTAATCCGTATATGCTGTATAAAGATGCAGCAAACAGAAAATCTAATCAAAAGAATTTAGGTACAATTCGTTCTTCAAACTTGTGTACTGAAATTATGGAATATACAGCAAAAGATGAAGTTGCAGTTTGTAATTTAGCATCTATAGCCATTCCAATGTTTGTTGAAGAAGATAAGGATGGTGTAAAATTTTTTAATCACAAAAAGCTATTTAAAGTCACTAAAAAAGTGACAAAAAATTTAGATACTGTAATTGATCGTAATTATTACCCTGTAAAAGAAGCTGAAAATTCAAATGTTCGTCACAGACCAATAGGGCTTGGAATTCAAGGATTGGCAGATACATTTATAATGTTGCGAATGCCTTTTACTAGTGATGAAGCAAAAAAACTAAACCAAGAAATTTTTGAAACCATTTATTTTGCAGCAGTAACTTCATCAATGGAAATTGCAAAATTAAAAGAATCGTATTCAACATTTAAAGGTTCACCCATGTCAAAAGGTGAATTTCAGTTTAATATGTGGGGTGTTTCTGAAGATGACTTAAGTGGAAGATGGGATTGGAAATCTCTACGAAAAGAAGTGATGCAAAATGGTGTGAGAAACTCGTTATTAGTTGCACCAATGCCTACGGCTTCAACATCTCAAATATTAGGTAATAATGAAGCTTTTGAACCATATACTTCAAATATTTATACTCGACGTGTTTTAAGTGGTGAATTTATTGTGGTTAATAAACATTTATTAGAAGATTTGGTTGAATTGAATTTGTGGGATAATGATATGAAAGAAGAAATTATGCGTGCCAACGGTTCAATTCAGCACATTGATGTGATTCCACAAGAATTAAAAGAGCTATATAAAACAGTTTGGGAATTAAGCATGAAAGATATTATTGATATGTCTCGTCAAAGAGGTTATTTTGTAGATCAATCTCAGTCACTTAATTTGTTTATGCAAGATGCAAATTATTCTAAATTAACATCCATGCATTTTTACGCTTGGAAAAGTGGTTTAAAAACCGGAATGTATTATTTACGTACAAAAAGCGCTGTTAATGCAATACAGTTTACAGTTTCAAAAAGTAATAAGGAAGAAATAAAACCTTTATCACCTGAAGAATTAAAAGAAATGTTAATTGCTTCGCAAAACAATCCAGACGATTGTGAAATGTGTGGCTCATAGATAATAATTAAAATTTGTAAATGTTAACATCTTGTTTATAAGATTTTTCAAAAAGAAAACTGATTAACATAATTTTGGTGATATTTGAAATATTAATATTCGTTTGAAAGAACTACTTTTTAATAAGGTTTTAAATGATTAAATAATCAGCCCAATAGCAAGAGTCTCAATTTTTAAATTGAGACTCTTTTTTGTTTTAAAAGAATTTGATTTTTTTAATTTATGTTTTTTCACATAAAAAACATGACATATATTAGCTTTTGGTTATTGTTAACATTAACTTAATATAAACATTGAATTTTGATGGTAATTTTGCAAAATAATTTTATAAATTAAAAATGGGAGATATTTACATTTTAATGCTTGTAGCGCTTGTTGTACTGGCTGTAATTGATTTAGTAGTTGGTGTTAGTAATGACGCTGTAAATTTTTTAAATTCAGCAATAGGTTCAAAAGCAGTTTCAGTTAAATGGATTTTAGTAATTGCAAGTTTAGGAGTTGCAATTGGCGCAATTACTTCAAGTGGAATGATGGAAGTTGCTAGAAAAGGAATTTTTAACCCAAGTGAATTTTATTTTAATGAAATAATGTTCATTTTTATGGCGGTAATGATTACAGATATTTTATTGTTAGACGTCTTTAACTCGTTAGGAATGCCAACTTCTACAACTGTTTCAATTGTATTTGAACTTTTAGGCGCTGCAGTTGCAATGGCTTTAATTAAAATTTCTAATAGTGACACAGAGACAATTTCTAATTTAGGAAAATATATAAATTCAGAAAAGGCTTTACTTATTATTACAGGTATTTTATTGTCAGTTTTTATAGCTTTTACAATAGGTGCTATAGTGCAATTTATATCGCGATTACTGTATTCTTTTCATTTTGAAAAAAGTAAAAATTATGTAAATGCATTATTTGGAGGATTTGCAATTACAGCAATTACTTATTTTATTTTTGTGAAAGGAATGAAAGGAACTCCTTTTTATGATAGTTTTAAACATTTAATAGAAGGGAATACATTTCAAATTATTTTATATGGTTTTGTTGGTTGGACAATATTATCACAATTAGTTATATCAATATTTAAAGCAAATATTTTAAAATTTATAATTATTATAGGAACTTTTTCATTAGCAATGGCTTTTGCAGGTAATGATTTGGTTAACTTTATAGGTGTACCAATTGCAGCTTGGAATTCTTACCAGGAATGGAGTGTTTCTGGAGTTCCTGCTAATGAATTTTCAATGGGTGTATTAGCAGAGAAAGTTCAAACGCAACCTGTCCTATTATTTATAGCTGGTTTAATAATGGTAATTACGCTTTGGTTTTCTAAAAAAGCACAATCAGTTATTGAAACGGGTATCAACTTATCAAGACAAGGTGAAGGTCATGAAAAATTTCAATCTAATGCAGCGTCAAGAACCGTTGTTAGAGGTGCAATAATTTTTAATGAAGTAATTATAAAAGTTTTTCCACCAAAAACACTTCAGTGGATAGATTCTAAATTTCAAAAACCGGTGATAGATTTACCTAAAGATAAATCATACGAACTTCCGGCTTTTGATATGGTTAGAGCCTCAGTAAATTTAGTTGTTGCAGGTATTTTAATTTCTGTTGGTACTTCATTAAAATTACCTTTATCTACAACCTATGTTACATTCATGGTTGCTATGGGTACTTCTTTAGCTGATAGAGCTTGGGGAAGAGAAAGTGCAGTATTTAGAGTTGCAGGAGTGTTTAATGTTATTGGAGGTTGGTTTTTAACTGCATTATCAGCATTTACAGTTGCTGCAGTTTTTGCTTATATTATTTATTTAGGAGAAATAGTTTCAATTGCAATTTTGTTAATTTTAGTGTTGTTTTTGTTAGGAAGAAGTACAGTGAGACACACTAGAAAAGCAAAAGAAAAGAAAGAAAAAAAGTATATTAAAAGAGCTGAATTGATTACAATTAAAGAAGTAATAAAAGAAAGTTCAGATCACATATCAGAAGTTGTAAGACGATCAAATAAATTATTTACAAATGTAGTTGTAGATTTATCTTCTCATGATTTAAATAAACTATCTAAAACAGGGAAACACGTTAAAAAGCTGAACATTGAAATGGATGAACTTAGAGATGAAGTTTTCTATTTTATTAAATCTTTAGATGATACAACATCATCAATAAAAGCGAGTAGATTTTATTTATTAGTACTGGGTTATTTACAAGATGTAACTCAATCTATTGAATTTATTTCAGCAACTAGTTTTAAACACGTTAACAACAATCATAAAAACTTAAAAAAGCCACAGATAGCTGATTTAAAAGTTATTAATGAGATGTTATCGAGCCTTTTTAATGAAATTGAAAATGATTTTAGCAAAAAGGATTTTAATAATTTATCGAAAATGGTTGAAGAAATTCAACAGCTTATTAATCATGTTTCTGATTCTATTGATAAGCAAATTGCTAGAATTAGAACAGAAGAAACAAGCCCAAAAAACACGACGTTATATTTTGGTATTTTGTTAGAAACTAAAGATTTAGTAACAGCTTTAATGAGCTTGTTGCAATTATACCAAGAGTTTCATATACAAGAAGAAGAAACAAAATAATTTTATAATTAAATTTTTTAAAAGCCTTCAATTTTTTTGAAGGCTTTTTTTATTTTAAGAAATAGATGTAAGTTTACTTACAACAAATTAAATTTAATGATTAGAAGAATTTCCTTTTTGCTTTTCTTAATACTGTTGGCAATTATACTGGTATTTAATCCAAATTTTAAAACTATTGTTGCAGGTGTTTCCATTTTACTTTTTGGTATGATTATGTTAGAAGAAGGCTTTAAAGTTTTCACCAAAGGGCCATTACAAATTATTTTAAAAAAAGCAACCAATAAGCTTTATAAAAGTATAACGGTAGGAGCTTTTGTCACAGCTTTAATACAATCTAGCTCATTGGTTTCTGTAATTACAATATCTTTTATTAGTGCAGGGTTAATAACTTTAGCAGAGGGTTTAGGATTAATATTTGGGGCAAATATTGGTACAACAGCAACAGCTTGGTTAGTTGCAGGATTTGGATTAAAAATAAACATTGCCACCTTAGCAATGCCAATGTTGGTTTTTGGTATTATTTTTTCATTTCAGAAAAAAATATATTTAAAAGGAATTGGAAGTGTATTAGCAGGTTTAGGCTTTTTCTTTTTAGGAATACATTATATGAAACAAGGGTTTGATGTGTTTAGTAATTACATAGATTTAACCCAATATTCAGTTTCAGGATTTTTAGGAGTACTTATTTATACAGGTATAGGGATTGTTATTACAACAATACTTCAATCAAGTAGTGCAACGTTAGCTTTAATATTAACAGCTTTGGCTGCAGGTCAAATACATTATGAAAACGCTTTAGCTTTGGCAATAGGCTCAAACATTGGGACTACTATTACGGCAGTTTTAGGTGCTATTAGTTCAAATATTTCAGGGAAAAGGTTGGCAGGAGCACATTTAATTTTTAACGTTTCCATAGGTGTTATAGCAGTTATATTTATATTTCCATTAGCTAATTTTGTAAACTATTTATCTGAAGTAGTAGGAATTAGCTCGTCTGATTTCACACTTAAATTAGCCTTATTTCACACCATATTTAATGTTTTAGGTGTGTTAATAATGATTCCTTTTATAAGCCGTTTGGAAAAGTTCTTATTACGATTTTTTAAAGATGAAAAAGACAAAGGTATTGATGAGTCTAAATATTTAAATGAAGCCATTCTTGCATTTCCAGCAACAGTTATTTCATCATTACTAAACGAAACTAAATATTTATATAAAAACGCAATTTTTGAAATTGTTGCACATGGTTTAAATATTCATAGAGATGATATAAACTCGAATGAAAAAATTAAAAATATTATAAAGAAATCAACAAAAAACTTACAAGTAGATGTTGAAAATTTATATTACAAAAAGGTAAAAACAATTTATGGGGAAATCTTAAAATATGCATCAACAGCTCAAAAACAATTAAGACTTACTGAAAAACAAAACAATAAAATAACCGATATAAAAATTGCCAATCGTAAAATGGTTGAGGCTATTAAAGATGTTAAAGAACTAAATAAAAACCTAAATATAGCATTGGCGTCAGATAACAAATACTTATTAAATGAGTATAACAATTTTAGAAAAAAGGTAATAAAAGTTATTCGCATTATTTACCTATTTAGAACTCAAGAAAACACCAAAAAGTATGCCCAGAAATTAACAGAACTTAAAAAAGAAGCAAAACAAAATAAAAAAATAAACAATAAATCGTTAGATAAATTAATTAGAGATGATTTAATTACTGTTGAAATGGCGTCTTCTTTATTTAACGATTATGCAAATGTGAATGATATGATAAAAAAATTAATTGAAGTTGCTGAACTTTTATATGATGAAAAAGACTCATTATTTGAATAATACAGATTTTAATTTTAAAAAAAGCGCTAAAATTTTAGCGCTTTTTTTTTGTGAAAAATTTATATGTTTTAGTGTTTATAGATAAGAGGGGGTATTCTACTACTAATTAAAAATTAAATTAATCAATTCCTAAACGTTCAAACAATCCTTGAATATCACTTGGGTACTTATTTTTTTGATTTATAGCACCATTTTCATAAGCAGTATTTTTTATGCTTTGTGAATTAGAGTTATTATTTTTTGAATTATTGTTTGGAGTTATTTTCATCTCTATTTCGGTACTTTGTTTTTTATTTTTTCTTTGTGCTTTTTTCATTTGTTGTTAACCAAAAAGTATTGTTGAAATAATTAATTTAATTTAACTATCAATTTTATTTAGGGTTAACAAAGTTTTACCTTGCCAGCATTATAATTGTAAAATTAGATATAAGAGGCTCAAACATCAGAGGTTTATCCATAAAAAAAGTGAGGACAAACCACACTATATTTGTTATAAACTTTTGTAAATTTGTGAAAAACTAACTATTTGTCCCCTCCAAAATTATGAGAAACTATTTTATTATTGATAACGACCCTCATACTATTCAAAGCATTAAAAATGTTTTGGAAGATTATTATGAATTTAATTACATTGGTGCTTCTTGTGATTACAATAATGCAATGAATATTATATTAAAAGAAACTCCAGATTTGGTATTTTTTAATATTGATGCTGTTATTGAGAATCCATTTATGTTAGCTCAGGAATTAAATTTATTTAATGATGATTTCCCTGTTTTTATAGCAATTTCTTCTTCAAAAGACAAAGTATATGAAGTTATAAAAAATGGTTTTTTCGATTTTTTATTAAACCCATTAACTGAACTAGAGATCAGAAAGTCAGTTTTAAAAGTCTTGAAAAAAATTCCTGCACAATCAAGAAAAAATATCTGTTTAAAATCTTATAAAGATTATCAATATTTAAAAACAGATGAAATTCTATTTTTAAAAGCCGATAATAATAACACTGATTTTTATATGAGTGATGGCAATATTATTAGTGCCTTTAAAACACTTAAAACATTTGAAGATATTTTACCTAATAACTTTCATAGAATTCATAAGAGTTATATTATTAATAAAAACTATGTTTCAAGAATTCAATATGGTAAATTCATATGTACTATTAAAAGAAATAACTATGAAGTGCCATTTACCAAAACCTATATTGGTAACATAGAAAGTATGAATAAAGACCTATCTGAATTTTCTTACCAATCCTTAAATTAAATTTCCCTTTCATAAAGTAAGGTTTCACATCTGTACATGACGGTTTTACTAAAGATGGTGTTTTAATTAGGGTTAACTACCTTAATTAAAGTAATTTAGTCAAAAGTTTTAATGCTTATAGCTCATTGGTTTTCTAAAAAAAACGAAACCTTTAGCTTGAGAATTTATAAACCGAAGACAAAATTAATAACATATTTTCAATTTCCTAAAACCCTCAATATTATGAAAGCAATCAAATTTATTTTCGCATTTTCTTTATTTTTTATGGCATGTACTTCATTAACTTCTTGTACTTCTGATACTATTGCTGAAGATGAAGCTCTTTACACACAAGATCTTTTTGCTACAGGTGGAGAAGGAGCTGCTTCTGTAGATAATACAAGGGATTAATAAATTATTTAAAATATAGTTAAAAAATAACTTACTATAAGTTTTTAAAAGCGACTGTTTAATTTTTTAAACAGCCGCTTTTTTTAGTAGCTTTGTTTTCAAACTTCAATTATTGAACACACTATTTAAATACAACCTGTTTTCTGGCATATTATATATATGCATACTATTTACGTTCATTTTTTGTAATAATAAGCGGCCTATTGATGATAAGAAAATAGTTGGAGAAATTGATAGTGTTGACAGTTGGATTCAACAATCAAAAAATAGCAAATTTGATCTAAATGAAAGAACGAATGCTTTACAAAAAGCATTTAATTTTTCAAATGGAGTTTTATCAGATTCTATGAAAATTAATTACTATTCAAAAATTGCTTATGAAGCAGACAATTTAAATAGTGAGCAATTATTTAAAGAAGTAAATTTTAAAGCATTTTCTTTAGCTACAAAACTTAGTGATACCTTTAAAATTGGAGATGCACATTGGAATTATGCTTCATTTTACAATAAAAAAGAAATTATAGATAGTGCATATTATCATTATCATGAAGCTTATAAAAATTTCAAACTAGTAAAACATGAATATTTTACAGCAAAAATGTTGTACAATATGGGTTTTCTTCAAGGTCGTTTAAAAGATTATACAGGCAGCGAGGTTTTAATGTTTGAAGCCCTTACCATTTTTAAAAAATTAAACAAAAATTTAAGTATTTACCATTGTTATAATTATTTAGGGCTGATATATATGGAGTTAGAGGAATTTGACAAAGCGATATATTACCATAATAAAGCGCTCGAGTATCTCAAAAAAGTTGATGATAAAGGGATTTTTAAAGAGTGGAGCTTAAATAATTTAGGGTTGGTATATCAAAATCTTAAAAAATATGAAGAAGCTATTTATAGTTTTGAAAAAGCACTACAAAATAGTAATTTAAAAGAGCGTAATTTAGATTTTTATGCGATATTGATTGATAATGTAGCTTACACTAAATTTTTAGATGGAGATACCACAAATGTTGTTGAAGGATTTAATAAATCATTAAAAATTAGAGATAGCACAAAATATATTACAGGATTAACCATTGTTAAACGACATTTAGCAGAATTTTACGCTACAAAATTAGACACTTTTAAAGCTGTTCAATTTGCAAATGAGGCTTTTGGTTTAGCAGATCAAGTTGACAATAATAGAGATAAGTTAGAATCACTATTACTACTTTCAAAAGTAGATACTAAAAATTCGAGTAAATATTTAGCTAATTATGTTCATTTAAGTGATAGTCTTCAAATTGAAGAACGTAAAATTAGAAATAAATTTACCAGAATTCGTTTTGAAACAGATGAATATATTGATAAAACCGAGGAGCTTTCACAACAAAAAGTATTTATTTCTATTGGAGCCATTATTACATTATTATTTCTTTCGTTGGCATATTTTTTGAGGGTTCAAAGATCTAAAAATAAGGAATTGATATTTGAAAGAGAACAACAAAAATCGAATGAAGAAATTTTCTCATTAATGCTAAAACAGCAATCAAAATTAGAAGAGGGACGTTTAAAAGAGCGACATAGAATTTCAGAAGATTTGCATGATGGGGTTTTAGGGAAAATTTTCGGAACCAGAATAGGGTTAGGTTTTTTAAGCATAAAAGGAGATGAAAATGACACTAAAAAACATCAATTTTTTATCGATGAACTTCAAAATATTGAAAAAGAAATTAGGTCAATTTCACATGAATTAAAAAGTGAGGTTTTATCTTCAAAAGTAGATTTCTTTAAAATAATAGAGAATTTAATAGAACAAAAAAGTACCTTAGGAAACTTTGAATATCATATGATTGCTGATGAAGAAATTTACTGGGATAAAATTAATGATGAAATAAAAATTAATTTTTATAGAATTATACAAGAAGCATTGCAAAACATTATAAAATATGCAAACGCTACCAAAGTGAATCTTAAATTTGAATTAGAAAACAATATTCTTAAATTAATTATTAATGATAACGGAATAGGGTTTAATGCATTAGAAAAAAGAAGGGGAATTGGATTAAAAAATATGCAGTCAAGAACAAATAAATTGAATGGTATTTTTGAAGTTAGTTCTAAAATTAATAGCGGAACCTCTATATTTGTGTCGTGTTCAATACAAAACAAAAACAATGAGTAAAATATATAATGTACTAATAGTTGATGATCATCCAATAATAGCAGACGCTTATAAAAGTGCTTTTGATTTTATTAGTTCAGAAAATAATAAGCTAAAATTTAACATTTCAATTGTTCATAATTCTGATGATGCTATTAATAAAATTACTGAAGCTTCTAAAAAAAATGGTATTGATATTGTCTTTTTGGATATTTCAATACCACCTTCAACTGACGGGAAAATATTATCAGGTGAAGATATAGGAGTTACAATTAGAAAGTTACTTCCTAAATGTAAAATTATTGTAGCTACTACCTTTAATGATAATTATAGAATTCAAGTAATTCTTAAAAATGTGAATCCAGAAGGGTTTTTAATTAAAAACGATGTTAATAAAGACGAGTTAGTAACTTCAATAAAAATGGTTCTAGATAACTCACCTTATTATAGTAAATCTGTATTAGAATTATTTAGAAAACAAGCATCTATAGATTATAGATTGGATAAAATTGATCGACAATTATTATATGAAATGTCAATTGGAACAAAAATGAAAGAGCTTCCTAATATAATTCCATTGTCAATGACTGGTATAGAAAAAAGAAAAAAGAATCTTAAAGTTCTTTTTGATGTTGATGATAATGATGACAGATCATTAGTATTAAAAGCAAAAGAAAAAGGGTTTATATAATTATATAAACCCTTTTTGCTATAAAAAAAGTCTTCGGGGCTGATTTATTTATCCTTATAGCTACTTCAAACTTATAATAAATTCTAATTACAAAAAATTATATTCAATTTATTTCAAAAAAATACGCAATGTTTATGGTTTTGACTTCCTATTGGTATGGGAAAAACGTATTTTCAATATAAATTTTCAAAAATTTTATAATAAATCACAAGGAAGATAATATTAAGAAAAGTTTAACAACTTTAATAATGCAAAAATGACGTACAAAACGACATAATAACTAATATTGCTTAATTTTGACAAAATATAATAAAGGAACAAATTTTTAATATGAAACGAGCCTGTCAAATGTTGATACACAACAGAATGATTAATAGCGAACAGCATATGTTACCGCTAAAAAATAAAATTTAAACATATGAAAAAAATATTTTTACTTCTATCCCTATTAATTTTTAGTATATCAACTTTTTCTCAAATTCACGATCCTGTAAAATGGTCAACTTCGGTAGAAAACATATCAGATTCAGAATACGATTTAATAATACAAGCAACAATTGATAGTGGTTGGCATTTATATTCTCAAAAAGTTCCAGATAATGGGCCAATAGCTACAACTTTTGTTTTTGAAAAAAACGAGAATTATGAACTAGTTGGGAATACTTCTGAAGAAAAAGGACACACAACATTTGATTCAGTTTTTGAAATGAAAATTAAATATTTCGAAAATAAAGCCGTTTTTAAACAAAGAATTAAAACACTTTCTAAAAATGCTTCAGTTATTATTGGTGAAGTTGAATTTATGGTTTGTGATGATACTAGTTGTTTGCCTCCAACATTTATAGATTTAAATTTTCAAATTTCAGATGCAAAATCTGCAGCTATAGATTTTGATAAAAAACCAGCGGAAGAAACCACTAAAGTAATTGAGTCAAAAAAGAAAGATAAATCTTCTAATAAAAGCTTATTAACCATATTTATTATTGCATTTTTCTCGGGTTTTGCGGCATTATTAACACCTTGTGTGTTTCCTATGATTCCAATGACTGTGAGTTTTTTTACAAAACAAAGTAAAAGTAAAGCTGCAGGAATTAGAAACGCTATTATTTATGGTATTTCAATAGTTATAATTTATGTAGTGTTAGGAATATTGGTGAGTGCCATTTTTGGTGCTGACGCTTTAAATGCACTATCCACAAATGTGTGGTTCAATATTATCTTCTTTTTATTATTAGTAATTTTTGCAATCTCATTTTTAGGTGCTTTTGAAATTGTTTTACCAAGCTCTTGGGGAACTAAAGTAGATCAGCAAGCAGATAGAGGAGGGATTATTGGAATCTTTTTCATGGCCTTGGCCTTGGCAATTGTTTCATTTTCTTGTACAGGGCCAATTGTTGGCACATTGTTAGTCGAAGCTGCTGCTGGAGGAAATCAAATAGGACCAATTGTTGGAATGTTAGGATTTTCATTAGCGTTAGCAATTCCATTTGCATTATTTGCAGCATTTCCAGGTTGGTTAAATTCATTGCCAAAATCGGGTGGTTGGTTAAATACAGTAAAAGTTGTTTTAGGATTTTTAGAATTAGCATTAGCGTTTAAATTTTTATCGAACGCAGATTTAGTGTTACAATTACATTGGTTAGAACGTGAAGTATTTTTAGCAATTTGGATTGCAATTTTTGGAGCATTGGCATTGTATCTTTTTGGAAAAATTCAATTACCACATGATTCTCCATTAACACATATTTCAGTAGGAAGATTGATATTAGGGTTAATTACATTGTCATTTACAATTTATATGATTCCTGGTTTGTGGGGAGCACCATTAAATTTAATTAGCGCTTTTCCTCCAGCTCAACATTATGCAGAATCACCATATGGTGTAGGTTTTACTAAAACTGGAGGAGAAATATCTTCAGACAATAATCATTCTGAAATACCCGATGGAGCTCATATAATGGCACCTCATAATATTTTAGCCTTTAACGATTATGATAAAGGATTGGCATATGCTAAAAAAGTGAATAAACCTGTAATGTTAGATTTTACTGGACACGCTTGTGTGAATTGCAGAAAAATGGAGCAAAATGTATGGGCAAAAGATAAAATATTACCAATTCTTAAAAATGATGTCGTTTTAATTTCTTTATACGTTGATGATAAAAGAAAACTTTCAGAAGATGAAATAACGGATTCTAAACTTCGTCCAGGGAAAAAATTAAAGTATATAGGGCAAAAATGGAGTGAATTTCAAACCTTAAAATATGGTGCAAATGCACAACCATTTTATGTGCTAATGAATCATAATGAGGAAAATTTAAATGAACCTGCAGCTTATATGCCTGATGTAGACGAATACTATACTTGGTTAAAAATGGGAATAACAAATTTTAAAAACTAAAAAATAATAATAATCAAATGAAAAAAATAATTTATCTATTAAGTATTGTCCTTTTAATAGTGTCATGTAAAGATGAACCAAAAGATTATGTTACTTTATCAGGGAGTATAACTGATAAAAATTCCGATTCATTAATTGTAACTTCAAAAACATATCATAAAAAAATTGATGTAAATTCTGATGGTACTTTTTCAGATACTTTAAAAATTGAAACGGGAATATATAAATTAAATTACGGGATAAGGGGAATCACTATATATTTAGAAAATGGATATGATTTAAAAATGATTTTAGATGTAAAAGATAGAACCAAAACTATTACTTATACAGGTGTTGGAGCTGAAGTAAATAATTATTTGTCGGAAAAAGCAATTATCGAAAAGGGAATAATTAGGAATTTAGATATTCTTAACCTCGAAAAAGAAGGATTTGATCAAAAAATAAAAGAATTAGATGAAACCTATAATACGTTACTTGATAAAATAAAAAATGCTGATTCAACTTTTGTTAAAAATGAAAGGTTAGATGTTGAGCGACAAAAAAGGAAAATTATAAGAAAATTTAAAGAAAAGCAGGAGTTAGATGTTGTTCTGAAAAGTGGCAATGTGTCACCATTATTTATTGATTATGAAAACAATAACGGAAAGAGAACTTCTTTAAAAGATTTTAAAGGGAAGTATGTTTATATTAGTCTTTGGAGGGCTAGAAGATTTTATTCTTTCAAAAATGAGTTACCGCATATACAAACATTACAAAAAGAGTTCAGTAATAAAAATGTTGCCTTTGTATTTATTTCTCTTGATCGAGAAAAAGAATATAATACTTGGAAACAAGTGATTATTGATAATAAATTGGGAGGGACTCAATTATATGCTAAAGAAGATCGGAGTTTTACAAAAGCTTATGGAGTAATAGAAACACCTAGATTTATATTAATTGACCCAAAAGGAAATATAGTTGAAGCAGAAGCACCAAAACCTTCATCAAATGAGTTGAAAGTATTATTTGATAAGCTAAAACTATAAGCTAATATTTATAAACCAGTTGAAAATGAGTTTTTTGTCAAACTTTTTTAAAAAAGAAAATAAAGATTTTAATATGAGTCAGCCATCTGAATTAGAAACCTATTTTCAACAATTTAGGAAAAACATTGTAGGAATTGGTCATACATTTCAATCTCCTTTTGGTGAAAAGGAAATTATATATACAGATTGGACTGCAAGTGGGCGTTTTTACCGCCCAATTGAAGAAAAAATCCTGAATGAATTTGGCCCTTTTATAGCCAATACGCATACTGAAACTTCAATTACAGGTTCTGCAATGACAATGGCTTACCATAAAGCCAGAAATATTATTAAACAACATGTAAATGCTAGTAAAGATGATGTCTTAATAGCTGATGGAGCAGGAATGACAGGTGTTGTAAATAAATTTCAGCGTATTTTAGGTTTGAAAGTTTCTGAGAATTTAAAAAATCACACTACGGTTCCTGATGAATTAAGACCTATTGTTTTTATTTCACATATGGAACATCATTCAAATCAAACTTCTTGGTTAGAAACTATTGCAAATGTTGAGATTATTCCTTGTCAGGATTCGGGTTTAATTTGTTTTGATAGTTTTGAAAAACTATTGATAAAATATAAAGACAGACCTATAAAAATAGCTTCCGTTACAGCTTGTTCAAATGTTACAGGAATTAGAACGAATTATTATAAAATGGCAAAAATTATTCATCAACACGGTGGACTTTGTTTTGTGGATTTTGCTTGTTCTGCTCCATATGTTCACATTGATATGCATCCCAAAGATGAAGAATCATATTTAGATGCTATTTTCTTTTCACCACATAAATTTTTAGGCGGTCCAGGTTCATCGGGCGTCTTAGTTTTTAATAAAAAATTATATAAAAATTTAATTCCTGATAATCCAGGAGGAGGAACTGTAAACTATACAAACCCTTGGGGAGATCACGATTATGTTGATGATATAGAAACACGTGAAGATGGTGGAACTCCAGGTTTTTTACAAACTATTAAAACAGCACTTTCTATTCAATTAAAAGAAAAAATGGGTGTTGAAAATATAATTGAAAGGGAACACGAAATAAATAAAATTGTATTTGAAAAGTTAACGAAAATACCAAATTTAAACATTTTAGCTGCTCAGCATACTGATAGATTGGGTATTTTTTCATTCTATATTAAAAATGTTCACTTTAACTTAATTGTAAAGTTATTGAATGATAGATTTGGCGTTCAAACCAGAGGAGGTTGTTCTTGCGCTGGAACTTATGGACATTTTTTGTTACACGTAGACCAGCAAACTTCAAAGGGAATTGAAAAGAAAATATTAGAAGGTTGTATGGTAGAGCGTCCAGGTTGGATTCGCATGTCAATTCATCCAACAATAACTAATAATGAAGTTCTTTATGTTTGTGAAAGTATAAAGCAAGTTGCTGAAAATTATGAAGAATGGGCTAAAGATTACACCTATAATTCTATTAAAAACGAGTACATTCATAATACTGCAAATCCTATTGAAATTGAATTAGTAAATAAATGGTTTGAAAGCAATAATCAGTAATCAAATTTTTTATATTTGAAGCTTATAAAAATAATGATTTAATGGATAATTTGATTTTCTTCGTTAGGCAAGGTCTTTTTCATGTATTAGACTGGAATGCATACGATCATATTTTATTTTTAATTGCCCTGGCAGTTGTTTACGATTTTAAAAATTGGAAAAAAGTGTTATGGTTAATTACACTTTTTACAATTGGACATACACTTACGCTAATTTTAGCTGCTTATAATGTTGCAACAGTAAACTCGAATTGGATTGAGTTTTTAATACCTGTTACCATAATTATTACAGCTTTGGGTAATATTATATTTGTAAAAAGTATCACGAAAAATGCAAAGACAAATATTAATTTAATTTTTGCTTTATTTTTTGGGTTAATTCACGGACTTGGATTTTCAGGGTATTTTAAAATGCTTATAGGGAGTTCAAATAGTAAATTGATACCGTTACTTGAATTTGCCTTAGGAATAGAATTTGCTCAAATAATTATAGTGTTGATAATACTTATACTAGGTTTTATTTTTCAAACTATTTTCCGGTTTTCAAAACGAGATTGGATTCTCATTATTTCATCCATAGTAATTGGAATAGTTTTGCCAATATTAAAATCTGCCATATTTTGGTAAAAATTTAACGTAGAGTTAATTAGAATCTTTTTACATTCGTGCTTATCTTTAATTTATGAATAAAAAACAATTAAAATACGACCAAGCCTATATGAGAATGGCGTTTGAATGGGCAAAGTTGTCACATTGTGAAAGAAAAAAAGTTGGGGCGTTAATAGTAAAGGAAAGAATGATAATTTCTGATGGTTTTAATGGAACCCCTACAGGTTTTGAAAACTGTTGCGAGGAAGAAGATAAAACAAAGTGGTATGTATTACATGCTGAAGCCAATGCGATATTAAAAGTAGCAAGTTCAACACAATCTTGTAATAATTCTACGTTATATATAACCTTATCTCCTTGTAAAGAATGTTGTAAATTAATACACCAATCAGGAATTAGAAGAGTCGTTTATAAAGATGCCTATAAAGACACGTCAGGGTTAGATTTTTTAGAAAAAGCAGGAGTAGAGTTAACACATCTTAAAAGTTAAGAATGACAAAAAGAAAAGCATACATACCAATTTTTATTGGATTATCCATAGCGTTAGGAATCATTATTGGTAGCACGTTTAATTATAAAAACAAATCTATTTTATTTAGTTCAAATACCAATGAAGCCAAAATAAAAAAATTGATCAACTACATACAATACGATTATGTAGATAAAGTAAATACAGATAGTTTGTTAGATGATGCAATTACGAATATGTTGGTGAAATTAGACCCACATTCTGTATACATTCCAAAAGAAGAATTGAAGCGTGTTACAGAAAGTATGCAAGGTAAATTTGTGGGTATTGGCGTTTCATTTTTAATGCATGAAGACTCAGTTGTTGTTACCGGTGTTATTAAAGGTGGTCCAAGTGAAAAAGCAGGAATACAAGAAGGTGATAGAATTATTATTGCAGGGAAAGATACATTATTTGGAAAAAGTATTATCGCTAAAGCAAACCTTGACGATAAAGAAATAGGCACAATTTTAGGAAGTAGAAAAATTAGTGATGCAGTAATAAAATCATTAAAAGGAGAACCAGAAACAACAGTAGATATTGCTGTTTATAGACGTTCAATTGATGAAATTTTACAAATACCAATCTCTAGAGGTGAAGTTTCAATAAAAAGTGTTTCATCCTATTATATGATTAATCCTACGCTAGGATATATTAATATTGATCGATTTGCTAGAACAACTTATGATGAATTTAAAGTTGGGCTAGATGAACTGATTTTAAATGGAATGACTTCTCTCGTTTTAGATTTAAGAGGAAACCCAGGAGGTTTTATGGATATTGCAAATAGTATTATTGATGAGTTTTTAGAAGATGGTAAATTAATTGTTTTCACTAAAAATAAAACAGGTAAAGTTGACAAATCATTTGCAACAAGTTATGGTAATTTTGAAAAAGGTAAAATTTATGTTTTAATAGATCAAAATTCAGCTTCTGCCAGTGAAATTGTAGCGGGAGCTCTTCAAGATAACGATAAAGGAACTATTATTGGACGTCGTTCTTTTGGAAAAGGATTAGTGCAACAAGAAATGGATTTAGGTGATGGTTCGGCAGTTAGACTAACAACATCTCGTTATTATACACCAACAGGAAGGTCAATTCAAAAACCATATAGTAAAAATGATACTCAGAAATATAATAATGATTATGTAGAGAGAATTCATAATGGAGAATTAATATATAAGGACAGTATTAAAGTAGATGACCATTTAAAATATACCACTCCAAAAGGGAAAATTGTTTACGGTGGAGGAGGTATTATTCCTGATATTTTTGTTGCTATAGACACTGCAAATACATATAGTACAAGGCTATATAGAGGGTTAAATGATTTTGTTTTTAATTATGTTGATAATAACAGAAAAGACTTGAATTCTTGGAATTTGACTGATTTTGTTGAAAATTTTGATAAAGATGATGCAATCTTTAAGCAATATATAAATCAATTAGACTTAAACACTCCAATTTTTCCTAAAGAAAGTATAAATTTAAAGTTATACTTGAATGCTCTTATAGCTCGAAATTTATTTGAAGAAACAGGCTATTTTATGATTACGCATAAAAGAGATCCAATGATTTTGAAAGTACTTGAATTAGAAAAAAGTATAAATTAGAAGGAATACGTATCTTTAAACATTATATAAGTACAAATTTTGATAATCAATAAAAAAATATACTTTGCTTCTGATCAACATTTTGGAGCACCTACAATTAAACAGAGCAAAATTCGTGAGCAACAATTTGTTAATTGGTTAGATTCCATAAAAAATGAGGCAGCAATTATTTTTCTGTTGGGAGATTTATTTGATTTTTGGTTCGAATATAAAAAAGTAGTTCCCAAAGGGTTTATACGTGTTTTGGGAAAACTAGCAGAACTTAGAGATAGCGGAATACAAATTCATTTTTTTGTTGGAAACCACGATCTTTGGATGTGCGATTATTTTGAAACAGAATTAAATATACCAACGTACCATAAACCAAAGGAATTTACATTCAATAATAAAACATTTTTGATTGGTCATGGAGATGGTTTAGGGCCTGGCGATAAAGGGTACAAGAGAATGAAAAAAGTTTTTACAAACCCTGTTTCTAAATGGTTTTATAGATGGTTGCACCCAGATATTGGTATGCAAATAGCACAATACTTATCGGTTAAAAATAAATTGATTTCAGGAGAAGAGGATGTAAAATTTTTAGGAGAAGAAAGTGAATGGTTGGTTCAATATTGCAAAAAGAAATTAACAGAAAAGCACTATGATTTTTTTCTGTTTGGACATAGACATTTACCACTTGAAATAGCAATTTCTGAAAATTCTAAATATATCAATACAGGCGATTGGATTACTCATTTTACCTATGCGGAATTTGATGGAGATCAAATGATGTTAAAATCATATTAAAGCTCAAGTTTGCTGCTGTTTTTTAACCAATTTTTAACAAGAAATAAAAAAAATATTCTGCTATTTGCAGTGTGTAATAAAGTGTATTAAATTCACGCGATTAAAAACCATAAAAATGATTGAAGAAAATAATGTTTCGGTAGATATTAAAGCTATCAATGAAAAAATTGAAAGAGAAAGCGCTTTTGTAGATTTACTAATGTTAGAGATGAACAAAGTAATTGTTGGTCAAAAGCATATGATTGAACGTTTACTTATTGGTCTATTAGGAAATGGTCATATATTATTAGAAGGTGTTCCTGGATTGGCAAAAACATTGGCAATTAACACACTGGCAAAAGCTATTGATGCTAAGTTTAGTAGAATTCAGTTTACACCTGATTTATTACCAGCCGATGTTATTGGTACTATGATATACAGTGTAAAAGATAACGATTTTACGATAAAAAAAGGACCTATTTTCGCCAATTTTGTGTTGGCAGATGAGATAAATCGTGCGCCAGCCAAAGTACAATCGGCTTTGCTAGAAGCTATGCAAGAGCGTCAAATTACTATTGGTGATACTACATTTAAATTAGATGAACCATTTTTAGTAATGGCAACTCAAAACCCTGTTGAGCAAGAAGGAACATACCCTTTACCTGAAGCGCAAGTTGACCGTTTTATGCTTAAAACGGTGATTGACTATCCTAAAATGAGTGAAGAGCAACTCATTATGCGTCAAAATTTAACTGGAAGTTATGATAAGGTAAATGCTGTAGCCTCAGTTGATCAAATTAACAGAGCAAGAAAAGCTGTAAGAGAGGTTTATATGGATGAAAAGATTGAAAAATATATCCTTGACCTTATTTTCGCAACACGTTACCCTGAAAAATATAACTTACCAGATTTAAAAGGATTGATAAGTTTTGGAGCTTCACCTCGTGGAAGTATCAACTTAGCAATGGCAGCCAAATGTTATGCGTTTATTAGACGAAGAGGCTATGTAATTCCTGAAGATGTTCGTGCAGTAGTTCATGATGTTTTACGTCACAGAATTGGAATTACATATGAAGCAGAAGCAGAAAATATAACTACGGAAGATATTATTAATAAAATTGTAAACGAAGTAGAAGTACCTTAAAAAAAGCCTTTGGCAAATAGCCAAAAGCCAAAAGCTTAAAAAATGGATACTAAAGAAATACTAAAAAAAGTTCGAAAAATTGAAATCAAGACACGTCGTTTGTCTGATCATATTTTTTCTGGCGAATATCACAGTTCGTTTAAAGGACGTGGTATGACTTTTTCTGAAGTGCGACAATACCAGTATGGAGATGATGTTAGAGCTATAGATTGGAATGTAACCGCACGTTATAACGAGCCTTATGTTAAAGTTTTTGAAGAAGAACGTGAATTAACAATGATGTTGCTAGTTGATGTAAGTGGCTCTGAATTTTTTGGAACAACAGAACAATTTAAGAGAGATACCATTACTGAAATTGCTGCAACTTTAGCATTTTCTGCAACTCAGAATAATGACAAAGTAGGTTTATTGTTATTTTCAGAGGAAATGGAATTATATATTCCACCAAAAAAAGGAAAAAGTCACGTTTTACGAATTATTAGAGAATTAATTGAATTTCGTCCAAAAAACACAAAAACTAATATTGCAGAAGCTTTAAAGTTTTTATCGAGTGTCATGAAAAAGAAAGCAATTGTTTTTATGTTGTCAGATTTTATGGATGACAATTATGAGCAAACATTAAAAATTGCAGGAAAAAAACATGATGTTACAGGAATTAGAGTGTTTGATAAACATGATGTTTCAATTCCAAATTTAGGAATGGTAAATATGCTCGATGCTGAAACAGGTAAATCACTTTTAGTAAATACGGCATCAAAAAGTGTTAGAAATAGTTATAAAGAGTACTATTTAAAAACGGTTGATTATTTTGAAAAATCATTTAGTCATAGTGGCTCTGGGACTATTAGTTCTCGTATCGATGAAAATTATGTAAAAAAATTATTGGGTTATTTTAAACATAAAGGAGCAAGATAGATGATGATTTTGAATACAGTGATAATGCTACAAATGAGAAAAAATTTAATATATATAGTACTATTGTTTGGTTTTATTGGGGTTGCCCAAGAAAACCCTATTTCAATAGAAACAGATACAACAACTATAAAAATTGGAGAGCAAATTCAATTTAAAATAAAGGTTGATGAAATAAATAATGTAGTTTTTCCAAAGTTACAATTAGATAGTTTAGGGAAAGTTGAAGTAATAGAATCTTTACCTATTGACACTTTAAAAAATAGATTAGAAAAAAAATATTTATTAACTAGTTTTGATAGTGGACATTATGTACTTCCAAAACAACTAGTACTTATTAATAACAAGCAATTTTTTACAGATTCACTTTTGGTAAATGTTGCAACGGTAAAAGTTGATACGTTAAAGCAAAAAATGTTTCCTATTAAGTCAATAAAAAAGGAACCAAAAACCTTTGATGATTATAAATATTTATTGTGGTGGTTAATTCCAATATTAATTTTATTGGCGGTAATCTTGTATTTTATTTTCAGAAAAAAAGAGAAAAAAGAAGTGCCAAAAGTAATTATTGCTCCAATTCAGGAAGCATTACAACGCTTAAAAGAACTAGATGATAAGCAACTACCTCAACAAAATAAGGTTAAAATTTATTACTCAGAATTAACAGATATTGTAAGAACTTATATTGAGAAAGATATTAATATTCCTGCTTTAGAATCTACCACAAATGAGTTAATTGAGACTATTAGCGATTTTAATGAATCGAGTAAATTAGGAATATCAAAAGAAATTATTCAACAGTTAAAAGAAGTGTTGCAAAGTGCAGATTTAGTGAAATTTGCTAAATCTAAACCAATTATTGACGAGATAAAAAGAGATAGAACAGCCGTTGAAGATATTCTTAAAAATACGCAACATGCGGTTCATATAAATGATGAGAAGGTTGAAAATGATGAGTTAAATGAAGAAATTTTTATTCAAAATAAACCGAAGAAAAATAACTTAGTAAAATATATTTTAATTTTTATTGGCGTATTTATAATAGGAATTGGTGTTGCAGGTTATTTTGGATACAGCTATATTAAAGATAAATTTATTGGGAATACCACTTCAGAAATGATAGACAAACAATGGTATACATCTACATATGGTTATCCTTCAGTAAGTATTGAAACACCCGAAATATTACAGGCACAATCATTAGAAATTCCTGAAAATTTAAAATCAATTATTGAAGATGTCACCACTTATAATTACGGAAGTTTAATTAGCAATTTCTATATAGAGGTAACAACAACTAGTTTTGTTAATGAATTAGAGAATTTTGATTATGAAGCAGGTATTCAAGCGTCTTTGCAACAAATGGCTCAAAAAGCTGGAATTAATTTCACAGATTTACAAGAAGAAATTAGATTGAATAATGGTATTGAAGGTAGAATAATTACTGCTAACTATGAGTTAAAAAATGAGGTTACACAACAATTAAACAGCAATAAATTAACTTTATTATTTTTTGTAGACACTAAAAATATTCGTCAAATAATTATCACACAACTAGCTTCTGATGAAAATGCCGAACAAGTGAGCGAACGAATCATAAAATCAGTTTCTTTAAACCCATAAACTATGATGCAGAATTTTGAATTTTTAAATCCGCAGTTTTTATGGTTTTTAATCTTAATTCCAATATTAGCGGTTTGGTATTTTTTAATACGCAAAAATGATAGTGCAACGTTAACTATTGCAAGTACAAAAGGGTTTGAGATAAAACCTTCATTTTTGTCTAAATTAAAACCATTACTTGCTGTTTTAAGATTATTGGCATTAACCTTATTAATTGTTGCTTTGGCACGTCCAAGAAATGTTGAAGTAAGCAAAAAAACAAAAACAAATAAAGGAATTGATATTGTAATGGCAATAGATGTTTCGGCAAGTATGTTAGCGAGAGATTTAAAACCAAACCGTTTAGAGGCGCTAAAAGTTGTTGCAACTGATTTTGTAAATCAACGTCCAAATGACAGAATAGGTATTGTTGTGTATGCAGGTGAAAGTTTTACGCGCACACCAATTACAAGTGATAAACGAATTATTAGAAATACAATTTCAGAAATTAAATGGGGCGATTTAGATGGTGGTACTGCCATTGGTATGGGTTTAGGATCTGCAGTAAACCGTTTAAAAGAAAGTAAAGCTAAAAGCAAGGTTATTATTTTACTAACAGACGGAGTTAATAATACCGGGTTTGTTGACCCAAAAACAGCAACTGAATTAGCTGTTGGATTAGGAATAAAAGTATACACAATTGGGTTAGGAACAAACGGAACAGCATCATTTCCGTATGCAAAAGATCCACGAACAGGAAAATTACTTTTTAGAAGTTCACCTGTTGAAATTGACGAAAATTTACTTCGTTATATAGCAAAAGAAACCGACGGGAAATATTTTAGAGCAACAGATAACTCAAAATTAAAAGCTATTTATAACGAAATTAATAAATTAGAAAAAACGGAAGTAGAAGAGTTTAAATATTATAATTATCAAGAAAAATATAGATTATTAGTGCTTTTAGCAGGTTTTTTAATTTTACTTGAAATAGGATTAAAACATACAATTTTCAGAAGTTTTATTTGATGTTTGTCGAAATGTTGATTTGTTTAGTCGTGTAAAAGTTAAATTGAAATGAAATGTCATTCCCGTGAAGGCAGGAATCTATTCAATGATGGTTTGGATTCCTGCCTTCGCAGGAATGACAAAAATGTTAAAAATTAAAATAATAGTTAAAATTAAAACAATAATTAAAGAATGTATCAAATAGAAGAACCAACATATTTTATATACCTAGCAATTATTCCTGCAATATTTGTGTTGTTTTTATTGGTGCTTTGGTGGAAAAAAAGAATTCAAAAACAATTTGCAGATCACAACTTAATTCAAAAATTAAGTCCAGAAAAATCCACTTTTAAATCATTCTTAAAAATTACAATGATATGTTTAGGATTGGCATTTTTAATTGTTTCATTAACAAATCCTAAAATGGGAACAAAGTTGGAAACTATTAAGCGCCAAGGTGTTGATATTGTTTTTGCTTTAGACGTTTCAAAAAGTATGTTAGCTGAAGATATTGCGCCAAGCAGGTTAGATAAAGCGAAACAAATTATTACAAAAATTATAGATAATTTAGGAAGTGATCGAGTAGGAATTATTATTTATGCAGGAAATTCATATCCTTTATTGCCAATTACAACAGATCACGCAGCAGCAAAAATGTTTTTGCAAAATGCAAATCCAGATATGGTTTCAAGTCAAGGAACTGCTATTAATGAAGCTATTGAAAAAGCAATTACTTATTATGACAATGAGGAACAAACCAATCGATTTTTATTTATAGTTTCTGATGGTGAAGACCATGAAGATAACACCATTACTCTAGCAAAAGAAGCCCAAAAAGAAGGAATTAAAATTTATACGGTTGGTGTAGGAACCAATGCAGGAGGTCCAATTCCAATGATAGATATTGGGGGAGGAATTAGCTATAAAAAAGATAGTAAAGGAGATGTTGTTATCACTAAAATGCAAGAAGATGTTTTAAAAGAGATTGCATATGAAGGGAAAGGAAAATACATAAATGGTAATAAAACACAAGAAACTATTACTATTATTGAAGAAGTTTTGTTAAAAGCTGAAAAAAGTGAATTTGAATCTAAACAATTTTCAGATTACAAAGATCAATTTCAATGGTTTATAGGTTTTGGCTTGCTGTTTTTAATAATAGATGTATTATTGCTTGAAAAGAAGACAAAATGGGTTCAAAAATTAAATTTATTTAATCAATCTGGAACGCCTAAAAGGAAGTAACAAATGAAAAAACAGCTAATTATATTATTTTTATGTTTTTCAACATTGGTTTTTTCTCAGCAAAAGAACCAAAAAGTTTTGGAACGTGAAGCAAGAGAAGATGTTAGAGAAGGAAACGAACTTTACAATCAGTTAAAATTTAAAGAAGCTGAAATTGCGTATAAGAAAGGCTTGTCTAAAAATCCAAATTACCCAACGGCTTCCTATAATTTAGGAAATTCTATTTATCAACAAGACAGAAATAAAGAGGCTGTAAGTCAGTTTGAATTGGTTGAAAAAACCTTCAAAGAGAAGCAGAGTAAAGCAGAAGCTTATCATAATATGGGAAACTCATTTATGAAAGAAAAGCAATATGAAAAAGCAGTTGAATCTTTTAAAAATTCAATGAGAAATAATTCAAAAGACGAAGAAACGCGCTATAATTTGGCAATGGCACAAGAATTATTAAAAAAACAAGAACAGGAAAATAAAGATAACAAAGACGATAAAAAGGATAATAAAGATAATAAGGACGATAAAAACAAAGACCAAAAGGACAAAGAAGGAGGCGACAAGGAAAAGAAAGAAGACGAAAATAAGGATAAAGACAAAGGGGAAGAAAAGGAAGATGATAAAGGAGATCAAAAGAAGGATCAAGATAAAAAGGATGAAGAAAAGAAAGACCAACAGCCAAAACCAAATCAATTGTCTCCTGAGCAAATAAAACAGTTATTAGAGGCAATGAATAACGAAGAAAATAAAACACAGAAAAAGCTAAATGCAGAAAAGGCAAAAGGCAAAAAAATCAAACAAGAAAAAGACTGGTAGAAGATGAAAATGATCAAGTTTTACATACTAACTATTTTAGTGTTATTTACACATGTTATTTTTGCTCAAGTTGAGTTTAAAACTGCTGTAAGTAAAAGTAAGCTAGGAGTAAATCAGCGTTTTAGAATTGAATTTACCGTAAATAAACAAGGAGCTGATAATTTTAAACCACCGTCATTTGTTAATTTTAAAGTTGTTGGTGGGCCAAGTTCTTCTGTTAACCAATCTTGGATTAATGGGAAAGCAAGTTATTCTCAAGCCTATATTTATATTATAGAACCTAAAGAAATAGGTGAATTTACAATTGAATCAGCAACTATTGAATATAAAGATGAACTTATAAATTCAAATGCTGTTAAAATAACAGTTACTGAAGAAGTAGAAATACCTAAAGATCCTAATAATCCAGATTATATTGCGCAGCAAAGCATTCATTTAGTAGCTGAAGTTTCAAAATTGAATCCGTATGTTGGAGAAGGTATTTATGTAGTTTACAAATTGTATGTAAGTGAAAATATAAATCTTTACGGCTCTCAAATTAGTGAAACACCACAATATAAAGGTTTTTGGAATCAAGATATTGAAGTAAAACAAGTGAATTTTAAAAGTGGACAGTTCAATGGCGAAAATTATAAGTATGTTATTCTTAAAAAAGCTATTTTAATTCCACAGCGTTCAGGAAAATTAGTTATTGAACCTATTGAAATGAATTTTTCGGTAGGAATACCTACAGGAAGAGGCGATTTTTTTGGAAATATGATTACTCGGAATATCAATTATTCAACCAAATCTGCAGCAAAAGATGTGAATGTAAAAGCATTACCAGAAGAAGGGAAACCTATAGATTTTTCGGGAGCAGTTGGTGAATTTGATTTTATAGTTTTAGCTGATAAAAATATACTGAAAGCTAATGAAGCAGCACAAATTAATGTTGAAGTTTCAGGAAGTGGTAATTTAAAATTATTTGAAATTCCTAAAATAACAACTCCTGCTGAATTGGAAGTGTATACTCCTGAACATAAAGAGGAAGTTGCAACTTCGTTAGCAGGTTTACGAGGAAGTATTTCAGATGCTTATACAGTAGTGCCACAATTTAAAGGAAAATATAAAATTCCGGAGGTTGCATTCTCTTATTTTAGTATAAAAGAACGAAAATATAAAACCATAACTTCTGAAGCTATTATAGTAAATGTTACTGAAGGAAAAGAATTGCCATCAGCTATAAATAATAGTAATAATACAGGAAAAAAACAAGTAGTTTCTAATGATAATAATTTTAGGTTTATAACCTTAAACACTACTTTTGAACCTGTTGTTGAAGAAGAATTCTTTAAATCTACATTATTTTATTTGTTGTTATTATTGCCATTTTTAGCAATCCCAATAGGAATTTTTATTGGTAAGAAACGCGCAAAACGAGCGGGTGATACATTTGGTAATAAAATTAGAAAAGCTGATAAATTAGCGCGTAAATACTTGTCTCAAGCTAATAAACAATTAGGAAACCAAGAAGCATTTTATATCGCTTTAGAAAAAGCATTGCATAATTTTTTAAAGGCAAAACTTCATATTGAAACATCAGATATTTCTCAAGAAAAAATAGCTGAAATTTTAAAAGGTAAAAGTGTTGAAGTTGCAACAATTGAAGAGTTTATTTCAGTATTAAATAATTGTGATTTTGCACGTTACACACCTACAACTAGCGTAATGATGAAACAAGATTTTGAAAAAGCTAAGAATGTAATAACTAAAATTGATAAGTATTTGTAATATGAAACAACTATTTTTTAGCATAGCACTACTTTTTAGTTTGATGGTATTTTCTCAAACTTCAGATGAATTATTTTCAAAAGGAAATAATTTATATCAAAACGGAAAATATTCTGAAGCAATTGAAATGTATTCATCAATTGAAAAACAAGGATTGATATCAGATGATTTATTTTTTAATTTAGGAAATTGTTATTACAAACTTAATAAAGTTGCTCCATCAATATATTATTATGAAAAGGCATTAAAAATAAACCCAATACACGAAGATGCTTCTTTTAACTTAGCTTTTGCAAAGCGAATGACTATTGATGTAATTCAAGATTTACCTCAAACCTTTTTACAACGTTTTTCTTCAACAGTAATTCAAAAATTACCGTTTGATACTTGGGCAATTATTGCAATTTTAGCATCGTTTTTAGCTTCAATATTATTTTTATTATATCATTTCTCATATTCCTCTAAAAAGAAGTTATTTTATTTTAACACTTCCATATTTGCATTATTTGTACTGTTGATAACTACTTTTTTCGCATTTCAAAATTACGATACTGTTCAAAAAAATAGGACAGCTATTATTTTTGTAGATAAAGTTGAAATAAAAAATGCTCCTTCAACTAGTAGTGAAGCAGTTTTCGAACTTCATGAAGGAACTAAAGTGGTTATTTTAGACGAGCTTGATCTTTGGAAAAAAATTAAAATAGCGGATGGTAAAATTGGCTGGATTTATGCTGATGATTTAAAAGAAATTTAACTATTTCTTTAAACCAAGAGCTTTACATTTTTTTATAATCCTTAATGATTGGTAACGAAATCAAGAATTTTAATATAGTTTATTTAAGGTTTTAATCCTTAGTAGAAGTTCATAAAAAAATGATTTCATTAATTACTCAAATAAGGATACTACTTTTTCTTTTAATGCTATTCCATGAATATTTATGGCAACTATTTTACCTGTTGAGTCAATTAAAAAATTTGTTGGTAAAGAAGTAATGCCGTATTCAATTGAAACTGGCGTATCAAACCCTTCAACAGTTGAAACTTCAGGCCAAACTCTATTATCTTGTTTTAAAGCGTTTAACCAACGTTCCTTTTTAGAGTCTAGTGATATTCCATAAATTTCAAATCCTTTAGAATGATAAGCGCTATATAATTCGTTTAAAAGTACACTTTCAGTTCGGCAAGGAGGGCACCAACTTGCCCAAAAATCAATTAAAGTGAATTTTCCTTTAATTGTACTTAATGAGACTAGATTATTTTCTTTATTAGGTATTTCAATGTTTGAAATGACTCCTCCTACACTTGTTTTTTTAATTAATTGAAGTTTATTTTTAAGTTTTTGAGTAATTTCTAAAGTTGGATATTTTTCTTCAAAGGATGAAACTAAATTTTGTAAAAAAGGTAAATTTTCACCACCATTCCACCGTAAAGAACTATGGTAAATAGCAATTGAAGTTCCCATATTATTTTTTACAAATACGATTAATTCATTTAAATGCTCTTTATAACTTTCAACTTCAAGTGATCTTAAATTTGCTATTTCAGTTTCGTCAGCGCCAACTTTAATGAGTTCTTTAATTTTTTTTCTAACAGAATTAACCAATCTGTTTAGAGACGCTTTTCTAAAAGTTTCATAATCATTTAATAGTTGTGTATCAGTGGAACCTTTAACTTCAAAATCTTCAATAGTATTTCCATTAATTATAATATTCTGACCTTTATCAATGGCAAGTTGAATGATTTTTGTATCAAAAGTTAAAGTATAAATGTTAGGTTCTAAAAAATAAACAGAGTTAAATTCCCCGTTTTTATTAACCATTAAAGTATCAATTATAGTAGTCGTTTTCTTTTGAAGATCTTCAACTTTTGAAAGTATTAAATAGTTGCTGTTTAAATTAGTTATATTTCCAGAAATACTAAAAGAATTTGAGTCTTTTGGATTGCAACTAACAAAAAATAATATTGATAAAGCTAAAAAGAATGTTAATTGACTTTTATGCGGCATACTAAAAATTGTTTTATTCTTCGACGTTGAACATTAATATTCCTAACACAAAAAAGAAAATAATATTAGTTAATAATCGTTTTTTCTGTTTCTTCTTCAACAACTTTTAAAAAGTTAGGGAATAACATTGGTGCTAAATTTTTAACAGGTTCATATAAAATAGAAACCTCTTTTTGTTCAGAAGAAATAAAAGGAATGCTATTGTTTAGTTTTGTAAATATTAATAAAACAACACTTAAAATAAGACCAATTTTAAGCGCGCCAAAAACGCCACCGAATAATTTATTAACCAAGCCTAAAGACGCAAAATCAGCAATTTTTGTAAATAATTTACCTAATAAACCAATAGCTAAAACAATAATTGCAAAAGTAATTGCAAAAGAAATTATTGTAATATAGCGTTCTTCCCAGGAAACATATTCACTTAAAAAATTGCTAACAAAATAGGAGAAATGAATGGCGCCATAAACACCTGCAATTAAAGCAACTAATGACGCTACTTCAACAAATAAACCTTTAAACAAACCTCTAATAAATCCAAATAATAAAAGTGCCGAAATTATAATATCAAAAGTATTCATATACGAGTTTTTGTAAATATACATGAATCGATTTGTATATTTGCATACTAACTAGAAATTTGAAATGTCAAGAGATCAAAAATTAAAAGAAGATTACGAGCAATTACTCGAGATTTTAGCCGCTAAATTTGGTGGAGGAGAACAACTAAATTTAGATGCCATTATTTATTTAATTGGAGTACAAGAATTAGGAAAAGGGAATGTTGAATTTAAAAAAGATGATAAGGTAAACTTAATGCATATTGCAATTTGTAGATTGTTAGAACCTTTTGGTTATTACGAATTCGATTATTTTGATGAAGATAGCTGGCCTCATTATAAAACATTAGAAGAATTGCCCGCCTTAAAATCTGGCGAGCAAACCGTTTTAATAAAAGAAGCTATTGTTTTGTATTTTAAAGAAAAAGAAGTGATTTAGGAAAAAATAAATTTAATATTTTGTTTAGAAAGTTTAATTAACCAAAGATTTTCTAATTTAAGAAGAAGTACCAGTTGTACAAACAATTTTATTGGTAAAATTCAGAGGTCACTGTTTTACAAAAAATAAAAATAGTTACTTTTGGTCTGATTATTGAAAAAACAGTAAAAAAAGAGTATGCTAAAAAAAATTCTATTTGTAATTGTTCTAATTTCTTACACTGTTCAAAGTCAAACTTATGTAAAAGGAATTTTAGATCCTGCACAAAATTTTAGTTGGATAGTTTTGTACCAATTAAAGGGTGCAAAACAGTTATACGTTAAAAATGTAACGATTAAAGATGGCGAGTTTTCAATTGATTTTCCCGAAAATGCTACAAAAGGAATGTATCGTTTAATGTACAGTCAACAAAATGGTGGTTTTGTAGATTTTATTTATAATAATGAAAATATTGAAGTGAAATTTAACCCAGAAAGCCCTTCTGATACAGTTGAGTTTTTAACTTCAGAAGAAAATATACAATATGCTAAGTATTTGTTTGAAATGGCCAATTGGCGACAGGAATTAGATGGACATCAAATTTCTTTTTTTAATATAGAAGATGAAAATGAAAGAACAGAATTACAAAATAAGTATTTGAATTCATTGAAATATTTTAAGGATTTTCAAACTAAGTTTGAAGAAAATACGGAAGGAAAATTAGCGAATAATTTCATTAAATCTAGTAAAATATATTACGCACCAAGCCTAATTAAAACACCGCAAGAATATTTAAATAGTGTAAAAAAACATTTTTTTGATTTTATAAATTTTGAGGATGAAGAACTAATGAATTCTACTTTTATTAGTGAAAAAGTAACAGACTATGTTTTTTATTTAAATGGTTCAGAAGATGCTGAGGTACAAATTGTATTGTATAAAAATGCCGTTAATGAAGTATTGATAAAAATGCAAAATGTTAATTTTCAAAATGAAATCTTAACAACATTGCTTTATAATTTCGCACAATTAGAAAATACTATTTTAATTGATTTTATTATTGAAGAATATTACAATAAACTTCCTGAAGATTTGAAAAATAAACAAATGATTCAAGATATTCAGGAAAAAGTAAAATTAGCAGTTGGGAAATTAACTCCAGAAATTACTTGGCAAGAAAATGGCATCACTAAAAATTTATCTGAATTAGATATTGCTGAAAATTATATAGTTGTTTTTTGGAGTACAGGATGTTCTCACTGTTTAGTTGAAATTCCACAGTTATATGAATTTACGAAAGATAAATCGGACATTCATGTGTTGTCTTTTTCTTTAGAAAATGATGATATTGAGTTTAATAAGCACACATTAAATTTTACAAAATGGACAACAATTTTAGGCCTAAATAAATGGGAAAACCCTATTGCTAAAAGCTATCAAATAACATCAACCCCGACCTATTTTGTGTTAGACAAAAACAAAAAAATTATAGCGAAGCCTAATTACTTTGAAGATGTAAAAGCATTTTTTAAAGCTGATGAATAAGAAATTATTTCATTTGTTTTAATAATATAAAATATAAGAAATACGTTAATTTTGAATTGTATTTATAAAAAGTAAATTAGGCGCTGAATTTTTTTTGAATTTACTATTTTTAAAAAATTTCAGTGCCTAGTTTTATTTCAAATTTAGTGACTACATTGGTGATCGTCTCCATGTTGCATACAGGTTTCTCCACTATCTGAAATTTGTCCTTCAACAAACTGTTTTATATTGGTTTCAACGCTACCTGAACAACCTCTAATTACGTCAATATTCCATTTGTTTAATACGTTAATTGCTCCAGCTCCAATTCTTCCGGCTAGCATTATATTAACTCCGTGATTTGCTAAAACACTAGCAATATTAGATTTACATCCACAACCTTCTTCTGAAGGTAAAGTTTGCATATCTACTATTTTGTTTTCATCAGAAACTGTATAGATTTCATAGTATTTACAGTGACCAAAATGTTCGTCTATTTGGTTGTGGTCACCAACCGGTATTGCTATTTTTCTCATATTTATTAAATTATAATTCATTTATATTGATTAATTCTTCAGCACAACAGATTTTCTTTTTTTTAGCTATTGATTTATTTTCAACTTCTTCAACTAATTTGTGGCATTTTCGACATTTGTACCAATCTTTTTCAAATTCATAATTACCACCCTCAATTTCAATCGTTTTTCCTTCAATAAATGCTTTTGTAATGTTTTTTAACGCTTTGTTGTATATACGGGTTAGGGTTGGACGAGAAATATTCATATGTACAGCCGCTTCTTTTTGTGGAAGCATTTCGTAATTAACCAATCGAATGCTTTCATATTCTTCAAGTGATAATCGAATGCTTTCCATTTTACATTGCGGAATACCATAAGGTTTAAAACCCTTCATTATTGGTGGTTGTAAGATTTTTCTATTTTTCTCTGGCCTGGCCATTTTTTGTAAAATTCTTTTTGATGTCAATAAAAGTACAAATATAATGAACCTACGTTCATAACGCAAAGTAAAATTTATATATTTTTTAATATGATCTATTCGTGCGAATTGTAACACAAATTTCTCTCTTGTGATTCATTTACTCAAATTAAATACAAAAAAGCCTAAACTGTATTTTAATACAGTTTAGGCTTTTTGACTTCTTGTTATTCTTTTAACAGTCAAGTTGTCTTGACAAATGTTTTAGTTTCTGATTTCACTAGGTATTCATCCAAAAAGTAAAATTTACTCTAAGATATTGAGATGCTTTGTGAATTTCGTAGTCAGCTTGTTAAGCAGCTTTCTTTGATTTTCTGTAAAGGAAAGAGTTGTATAATTTTCTTTTAGCAAAATTAGATCGTTGACCACTATTTATGAATTTGGTAAAAAGATTTTTGTTCACACCAAAATACTCATAAGTAGTACCACAAGCAAACGTAATTTCTAAGAGCATACTTTTATGTTGAAAGTTTTCAATTTTCGATTCAGAAGTTATGCTAGTATATTCTTCTATATTAGACGCTTTAGTTTCTGGAGCGATGCTTACTAAAAAATGATAGCCATCAATAATTTGTGTACTTATGATGCCTGCCTCAGTCTTTTTTTCTTCGTCTTGAAATTTATCTGGATGCCATTCTTTCACTAAACTTCTATAAGTAGTTTTCAATTCTTTCAGATTAATTTCTCCTTCTATCTTGAATATTTTTTTGTACTCATTGATACGCTTCATAAATCGTGTTTTCAAATTTCGTGCAAAAGTACTCATATTTTCTGAATTAAGCCTTTGGTTTTTAAAATTGAGTACAACTTGAGCTAAAAATGCAAAAAAGCATCTTCCAAATGTTCAATCTCAAAAGCATTTTTATTTTTTAAAATTGCAATAATATCAAACCGTACTTCTACATCTAAATCTTTTGAAGTCACATATTCATTGATGGCATCCACTAATAATTGAATTTTTTTAGGATTCACAAAATCTTGTGGATTCCCAAAATAATTGGAAGAGCGAGTTTTAACTTCTACAACAGCCAAAACATCATTTTTTTGTGAAATAATGTCAACTTCAGCTTTTTTAAAGCGCCAATTACGTTCTAAAATTTTATATCCATTTTTTTGAAGAAATTCTACAGCAAGTTCTTCACCCTTTTTTCCTAATTCGTTGTGTGTAGCCATTTTTTAATATTTTTACTAAACGAGATTTATGTGTTAATCACTAAACTCTATAATAGATTTTTGTTCGCCAACTTTCATTTTAATTTCTCTACCTAAAAAAATAGCTTTATTAGTGTCCTCATGTCCAGCTGGAAAACCAAATAAAATAGGAAAATTATATTCTTTTGTAGCTTCTAAAATAATTTGTTCAAATGTTCGTCCAAAAGGAGTGGAATTCTCTTTAATGTTAGAAATATCTCCAATAATTAATCCACTACATTCTTCAAAATAACCACTGCGTTTTAAAGCATAAACCATTCTATCAATGCTATATAAATATTCGCCTATATCTTCAATAAATAGTATTTTTTGGTTCGTATTTATTGAAGAAACAGATCCTAGTAAACTTTGTAAAATAGCAAGATTACCACCAACTAACTGACCTTTTGCTTCTCCTATTTTATTGTAGTTTGAACCAGCAATTTTATAATTAATTTCTTTCCCAAAAAGCGCTTTTTTAAAGGTTTTAACAGTTTTAATTCTATCTTTTTCTTCAACTTTCATATTCACAGGCATCATAGCATGTAAAGTTTCAAAACCTAACGTATGAATATGACTGTGTAAAACGGTAATATCTGAATATCCAATTATCCATTTGGGGTTTTTTTTGAATTCGGTAAAATCTAAACCGTCAATAATTCTAACAGTTCCATAACCACCTCTTCCACACCAAATGGCTTTTATGTTTTTAGCGTCTAAAGCACTTTGAAAATCTTCAATACGTTCATTTTCAGTTCCTGAAAAGTGAAAATTATTTCCAAAAAGATGTTTCCCTAAAATTACATGCAACCCCCAACTTTCAACAAGTTTAACAGCTTGTTCAATAGGTTCCCTATCTTTTAAAATTCCAGCTGGAGCAACAATAGCAATAGTGTCTCCAATTTTTAAATAAGCAGGTTTTTCAAGTGGTTTAATTACCTCTAAAGGCTTAGAATCATTAATATTTTGTGAATAGGAAAAAGGTATAAATAGGAGGCTAATAAGTAAAATTAAAAGTCGTTGGTGTAACATAGTTAGTCTTTTTAGTAAAAATACTATTATTATATAGAAAGCCAAATGTAAGACAATGAAAGATTTTATATGTAATTCAACACTTAAACAAATCTAAAAATCAACATTAATCCTTATTTTTGTGCTTTCTTAAATAAAATTTAATGAGCAATTCGCAAAGATATACTATTACAGCAGCTTTACCTTATACTAACGGACCGGTTCATATTGGGCATTTAGCAGGTGTTTATGTGCCAGCAGATATTTATGCAAGATATTTGCGTAACACTGGAAATGATGTGATTTACATTTGTGGATCTGATGAACATGGTGTGCCAATTACTATAAAAGCAAAAAAAGAAGGTGTTTCACCACAAGATATTGTAGATAAATACCACACAATTATTAAAAAGTCTTTTCAAGATTTTGGAATTTCTTTTGATAATTATTCAAGAACCACTGCAAAAATACATCACGAAACTGCTTCAGAATTTTTTAAGAAATTATACAATGAAGGTAAATTTATTGAAGAATCTAACGAACAATTATATGATGCAGAAGCAAATCAGTTTTTAGCCGATAGATTTGTTGTTGGAACCTGTCCAAAATGTGGAAATGAAGAAAGTTATGGTGATCAATGTGAAAGTTGCGGAACAAGTCATAATGCAACAGATTTAATAAACCCAAAATCTGCAATTACAGGAAATGTACCAACAACCAAAATAACAAAACATTGGTATTTACCTTTAGATAAATACGAAAAATGGCTACGGGAATGGATTGTTGAAGGGCATAAAAACGATTGGAAAACAAATGTTTTAGGACAAGTGAAATCGTGGTTAGATGATGGCTTAAAACCTAGAGCAGTAACTCGTGATTTAGATTGGGGGATTCCTGTACCAGTAGAAGGAGCTGATGGAAAAGTATTATATGTTTGGTTTGATGCGCCTATTGGTTATATTTCATCAACTAAAGAATGGGCTGCGCGTGAAGGAAAAGATTGGGAGCCTTATTGGAAAGATGAAAAAACGAAACTAATTCACTTTATTGGCAAAGATAATATTGTGTTTCATTGTATTATTTTCCCAGCTATGTTAAAAGCTGAAGGAAGTTATATTTTACCAGAAAATGTACCTGCTAATGAATTTTTAAATTTAGAAGGCAACAAGATTTCTACATCTAAAAATTGGGCTGTTTGGTTGCATGAATATTTAGAAGATTTTCCTGATAAACAAGATGTATTGCGTTATGCATTAACTGCAAATGCGCCAGAAACAAAAGATAACGATTTTACTTGGAAAGACTTTCAAGCTAGAAATAATAATGAGTTAGTAGCTATTTTTGGAAACTTCATAAATAGAGTAGTAGTATTAACCAATAAATATTATGATGGAATTATTCCTGAGCCAAATGAGTTTTCTGATGTTGATAATGAAACCTTAGAAAAATTGCAAAAATTTCCATCAGTTATTTCAAGTTCAATTGAGCGTTACCGTTTTAGAGAAGCTTCTCAAGAATTAATGAATTTAGCTCGTTTAGGTAATAAATATTTAGCGGATGAAGAACCTTGGAAAGTTATAAAAGAAAACCCTGAACGTGTAAAAACAGTGCTATATGTTGCTTTACAAATTGCAACAGGTTTATCAATAGTATGTGAGCCATTTTTACCGTTTACGTCTGCTAAATTAGAAGGTATTTTAAATATCTCCAAAAATGTAGCTTGGGATGATATTGAGAAAACAAATGAATTAATTGCTCCTAATCATAAAATTGGAAAAGCAGAATTGTTATTTGCGAAGATTGAAGACGAAGAAGTTCAAAAACAACTAGACAAGTTAGAAGCTACCAAACAAGCCAACGAAGCAGAAAACAAAGTGGTTGAACCTCAAAAAGAAACTATTGAGTTTGATGATTTTACAAAATTAGATATTAGAGTTGGAACAATTTTGGAAGCTGTAAAAATACCAAAAACAAAAAAATTATTACAACTAAAAGTTGATGTTGGTTTAGATATACGAACCATCGTTTCAGGTATTGCCGAAAGCTTTAAACCAGAAGATATTATTGGCCAAAAAGTAACAGTTTTGGTTAATTTAGCGCCTCGAGTTTTAAAAGGAATTGAAAGTCAGGGAATGATTTTAATGACTGATACTCCTGATGGAAAATTAGCATTTATTGAACCAGAAAATGATTCGGTTGCTAATGGTGAGCAGGTGAGTTAAAATCAATAAAAAAATATATTTTGAACCCTGAACTTGTTTCGGGGTTTTTTGTTAAATCGGATTTGAATAAAAATGTCATCCTAACGACTTCAAGGAAGTGAAGAATCTCTATTACTCCTCAAAGAAGCTGAACTTCCTTAAGTCGTTCAGAATCAAAAAAGAAATTGACATTCCTGCGAAGGCAGGAATCTATAGAAAGTTTATTGCAATTCAAATTACAATGTATGGATACCT
>NZ_CALAEQ010000238.1 GCF_937891065.1 uncultured Lutibacter sp.
AGCAATTAATAAACTTGTTGGAACTTCTATCGTAATCATTCCATCAATAGTTTCACCGTTTTCTTCTAAAAAAGCATCCAATGCTACCGCTTGCGCTTTTGTACGTGGAAAACCATCAAAAATAATTCCATTGCTGTGTGGAACTTTATTAACTACCGTTTTCAACATTTTAATGGTAACATCATCAGGAACTAAATTTCCTTTATCAATAAAGGATTTGGCTAAAATTCCAAGTTTTGTTTCATTTTTTATGTGTTTCCTAAACATATCTCCAGTTGAAATATGAACAAGATTGTATTTATCTTTTAACATATCTGCTTGTGTCCCTTTTCCTACACCTGGAGGGCCAAAAAGCAGGATGTTTTTTACTTTTGGTTTTGCTGTAAGTTGGTATATATTAGCAAGATTTCGTCCTAGTCCATCATAATCTAAACCATATCCAACAATAAACTCATCAGGTATTGGAATACCAATATAATCTATAGGTAAATCTTTTTTAAACACATCTGGTTTAAAGAAAAGCGTCGCTATTTTAAGCTGTTTTAATTTTTTATCACTAAATATGTTATAAATTTCTTGAAGCGTATTTCCTGTATCAATTATATCTTCTAATATAACTACAGTTCTTCCTTCTAGATTTTCATTTAACCCAACTAATTGTTTTATTTTTCCTGTTGAAGAGGTTCCTTCATAAGAGGCTAATTTCACAAATGAAACTTCGCAGTTAAATTTATATTTACGTACAAAATCAGCAACAAACATAAATGAACCATTCAACACACCTATAAATATGGGTGTTTCATCTTTACAATCTTTAGCAACTTCTTTTACAATTTTGGTAATTGCCGAGGCAATTTTATCTTTAGAAATATACTTTTTAAAATATTTGTCGTGTAGTTTTATGATGGCCATTTTTTTTGGTTTATTACAAATTTAGTAATCAAAATAGAATAACAGTTTGTATTTTGATTTTATTTGCTAATTTGAAATACAAAAACCGTTTTGACATCTCAAAACGGTTTTTATGGTGTTTAATATATTATAATTTATTTTTTCTTTTTGTCTAATTTATGAATTGTATCATACATTAAAGGAGATGCAATAAATAATGAAGAGTACGTTCCAACTATTACTCCAATAATTAATGCAAACATAAATCCTTTAATAGAATCTCCTCCAAATAAGAAGATAGCTGACAATACTACTAATGTAGTTAAAGATGTATTAATTGTTCTTCCTAAGGTACTACTTAGTGCTTTATCAACAACATTTGAGAATTTCCAAGAAGTATGAATACCTGCAAATTCACGAATTCTATCAAAAATTACCACCGTATCATTTAATGAGTAACCAACCACTGTTAGTATAGCAGCAATAAATGATTGTCCAATTTCCATATCAAATGGTAATATTTTATGGAATATTGAGAATAATGCTAATACTATTAAAACATCATGGAAAACAGCAGCTACAGCACCTAAACTATATTGCCATTTTTTAAACCTTAATAGAATGTATAAGAAAACAATTAATAAAGAACCTAATATTGCCCATCCAGCAGCTGTTTTAATATCATCTGCAATTGTTGGTTCAACTTTAATTGAACTCATTACACCAACTTTATTTTCACCTTCATAACCAGGTTTAAATTCATCTAAAGTTAGATTTTCAGGTAAATATTGTTTTAAACCACTAAATAATAATTGTTGAACTTCATCATCAATATGATTTCCTTCTTCTTCAATTTTATATTTTGTTGTTACTTTTAATTGACTAGCTTCTCCATAAGTTTTTACTTCTGGAGCACTTCCAAATACATCTTTTAAAGATTCTGCTACTTCTGTAGCGCTAGTTGTTTTATCAAATTTCACAACATATGATCTACCACCTACAAAGTCAACTCCGTAGTTTAGTCCATTCGTAAATAAAGAAGCTAAACCAAGAATAATTACACTTGCAGAAATTACATAAGCTATTTTACGTCTTTTTAAGAATTCAATACCTTCATTTTTAAACCAGTTTTTAGTAATGCCGGTATTGAAAGTGAAAAGTTTTCCTTTTGCAGCATACCAGTCTATTAATAAACGGGTAATAAAAATTGCAGTAAATAAAGACGTTACAATACCTACCATTAATGTGTAAGCAAATCCTTTTACAGGTCCTGTACCAAAAATGTATAAGATTACACCAGTTAACATGGTTGTAATGTTGGCATCAATAATAGCAGATAAAGCTCCTTTAAAACTAAATCCATGACTTATGGAAGCTTTTAATCCTTTACCTTTATTTAATTCTTCTTTAATTCTTTCAAAAATAATTACGTTCGCATCAACCGACATACCTATTGTTAAAATAATACCTGCAATACCTGGTAATGTTAGTACAGCGCCAAAAGCAGTTAATATTCCGAAAATAAATAAAAGGTTTACTGCTAAAGCTACATCAGCAAATGCACCTGCTTTTCCATAATAGAAAATCATCCATAATAAAACTAATAGTAACGCTAATGCAAATGAACTCATACTGCTGTCAATAGCTTTTTGACCTAATGATGGCCCTACAACTTCAGATTGAATAATATGTGCTGCAGCTGGTAATTTACCTGCTTTTAATACATTTGCAATATCTTGAGCTTCTTCAACAGTCATACTTCCACCAGAAATAGATGTTCTACCAGTAGTAATTG
>NZ_CALAEQ010000239.1 GCF_937891065.1 uncultured Lutibacter sp.
TTTATTAATATTTTTTAGTCAAATATATTAAAAATAAGGCATGAGCTTCAAAAAAATTAAAATTAAAAACTAAAAAAAAATTAAGTAATTTTACTCAAATTAAATACAGATTAACTATGACTTTACAGATAGAAAATATTGAAAAATCAAAAATTTCAAATGTTGATTTTGACAACTTAAAATTTGGTCAAATTTTTACTGACCATATGTTTGAATGTGATTTTGAAAATGGCGAATGGGGAACACCAAGAATTAGACCATACCAGCCACTTTTATTTGATCCTTCTGCAAAAGTATTTCACTACGGGCAAGCGGTTTTTGAAGGAATGAAAGCCTATAAAGACGATAATGATGATATATGGTTATTTAGACCAGATGAAAATCAAAAACGTATAAATATATCTGCTGAAAGATTGGATATGCCTGCTTTTCCTAAAGATTATTTCTTTGAAGGATTAAATACTTTATTGAAAATGGACAAAGAATGGGTAAAAAAGGGAGGCGATAGCGCTCTTTATATTAGACCTTTTATTATTGCTACAGAAAATTGTGTTTCTGCATCTTCATCAAATAAATACAAATTTATGATTATTTGCTCACCTGTTCAATCCTATTATACAGGAGAAGTAAGAGTGGTATTTGCAGATAAATATAGTAGATCTGCTGATGGCGGAGTAGGATATGCTAAAGCTGCAGGAAATTATGCAGGTTCTTTTTATCCAACTAAATTAGCAAATCAAGAAGGTTTTCAACAAGTTGTTTGGACAGATGCTAACAAACACGAGTTTTTAGAAGAGGCTGGTGTTATGAATGTATTTTTTAGAGTAAATGACACATTGTTAACTGCACCAACTAGTGAACGTATTTTAGATGGTGTTACTCGTAAAAGTATCATCCAATTCGCAGAAGATAAAGGGATTAAAGTTGAAGTTAGACCTGTTAGAGTAACAGAAATAGTTGAAGCTGCTCGCAAAGGTGAATTATTGGAAATGTTTGGAGCTGGAACTGCTGCAGTAATAAGCCCTATTACAGGTTTTTCAAATAAAGGTGAAAGTTTTGAATTACCTAAAGTTGAAAATAGTTATGCTACTTTTATAAAAAAAGGAATTACAGACATTCAAAAAAATATAGCTGAAGATAAATTTGGCTGGACAGTTAAAGTTTAATCAATCGAAATAGTTAAATTTTGATTGCTACTTTAAATTTTTATACATTGCAATAGCCAAAACAATCGGATTTTGTCCGATTGTTTGGCATATTATTTGGTCTTAATACCATAAATAACACTTATGACTACACTTGAAAAAGCTAAAATAAATCTACAAAAAAATGGGTTTTTAGATATAGAACCACCTAAAAGCATTGATTTTGTAAAAGAAATTAAAAAACTACGGAAAAAGAAAAACGCCATTATTTTAGCTCATTATTATCAAGAAGATGCAATCCAAGATATTGCTGATTTTGTTGGTGATAGTTTAGCTTTAGCACAAAAAGCAGCAACTACAGATGCTGATATTATTGTTTTCGCAGGTGTACATTTTATGGCTGAAACAGCAAAAATATTAAATCCATCAAAAAAAGTATTGTTACCAGATTTAAAAGCTGGTTGTTCCTTAGCTGATTCTTGTCCGCCTGCTGATTTTGCAGCTTTCAAAAAAGAGCATCCAAATCACATAGTAGTTTCTTATGTAAATACTTCTGCAGAAATTAAAGCATTAACAGATATTGTTTGTACTTCTTCTAATGCTGAAAAAATAATAAATTCAATACCAAAAGATAAACCTATCATATTTGCACCCGATAGAAATTTAGGTGCATGGTTAATTAAAAAAACGGGAAGAGACATGTTACTTTGGGATGGTGCTTGTATGGTTCACGAGGCTTTTTCAATTGAAAAAATATTAAAGTTATATGCTGAAAATCCTGAAGCAGTAATTATTGCTCATCCTGAATCTGAAGCGCATTTATTAAAAGTTGCTAAATATGTTGGCTCTACTTCTGGCTTGTTAAATTATGTAAAAACAAGTACAGCAAAAACATTTATTGTTGCTACTGAAGTTGGGATTTTACACAAAATGAAGCAAGACTCACCTGGTAAAATATTAATTCCTGCTCCGGTAGATGATGATAATTGTAATTGTAGTGAGTGTTTTTATATGAAAATGAATACCATGAAAAAATTGTATTTATGCTTAAAACATGAACTTCCTGAAGTTAATGTAGAAGCTGAATTAAGTAAAAAAGCATTAGTTTCTATTGAACGAATGTTAGAACTCTCTAAATAAAATTCTTTCAAAATGAATGCTGAAAAAAAAGTACACAAAACCGATTTTCTAATAATAGGATCTGGAATTGCTGGTTTGTCTTTTGCTTTAAAAACAGCTACTCATTTTAAAAATGCTTCTATAACTATTGTTACCAAAAACAAAAAGAACGAGTGCAATACTAAATATGCTCAAGGTGGAATTTCAACAGTATGGAATAAAACAGTAGATTCTTTTGAACAACATATACAAGATACATTAATTGCCGGAGATGGTATTTGTAATGAAGATATAGTGAAAATGGTAATTGAAGATGCTCCAACTCGATTAAAAGAATTGATTGATTGGGGAGTTAATTTTGATAAAAATAAAAAAGGAGAATATTCTTTAGGTAGAGAAGGCGGGCATTCACAAGATAGAGTTTTACACCATAAAGATATAACTGGTGCTGAAATTGAAAGAGCTCTTATTGAACAAGTTGAGAAAGCTAAAAATATTAATTTTTTAACCTATCACTACGCTATTGATTTAATTACAGAGCATCAAGTCACAAAAAAAAGAATTACTAGAAAAGAAAAAACAACTTGTTTTGGAGCTTATGTTTTGGATGAGAAAAAAAATAAAGTAAAAACTTTTTCAGCTAAAGTTACTATGTTAGCTACTGGTGGAAATGGGCAAGTTTACAGCACAACTACAAACCCTGTTGTTGCAACTGGTGATGGAATTGCCATGGCATATAGGGCTAAAGCTGAAATTTCTGATCTTGAGTTTATTCAGTTCCACCCAACTGCGTTATATAATCCTGGCGAATACCCTGCATTTTTAATATCAGAAGCAGTTCGTGGTGAAGGTGCTATTTTAAGAGACTATCATGGAAAACGCTTTATGCAAAGATATGATGATCGTGAAGAATTAGCTTCGCGAGATATTGTTGCTAGAGCAATTGATAATGAACTTAAAAAAAGTGGAACACCCAATGTATATTTAGATTGCACACACCTTGATTATGATGCTTTTAAAAAACATTTTCCAAATATTACCGAAAAATGTTTAACCTTGGGAATTGATATTCGTAAAGATTATATTCCTGTTTGCCCTGCACAACATTATATTTGTGGTGGAATAAACATTAACAAAAAAGCAAAAACCTCCATTAAAAATTTATATGCAAGTGGTGAAGTTACTCGCTCTGGATTACATGGTGCAAATAGATTAGCTTCTAATTCATTATTAGAAGGAATTGTATTTTCACATAATGCTTTTTATAATTTAACGAAACGATTCCATAAAATTGAATTCCCTACTAATGTTCCTCAATGGAACGATAGTGGTGTTGTGAAAAATATGGAGAAAATTTTAATTACGCATGACAGAAATGAAGTAAAAACCATTATGAGTAATTATGTTGGTATTGTACGTTCAAATGAACGTTTATTACGTGCCGAAAAAAGATTACTTAACCTATATGAAGATAATAAAAGGTTGTATGATCATTCTGAACTTTCAACAGATTTATGTGAACTAAGAAATTTAATTACTACCGCATATTTAATTACCCAATTTTCAAAAAACAGAAAAGATAACAAAGGGGGTTTTTATAACGCTGATTTAATAAAAAAGGAGCTTTAAAAGCTCCTTTTTTATTAAACATTATTTCACTCCAATTTTACCAGATTTTAACTCTATCTTCTGGTTTTAAATACATTTCATCACCTTCAACAATATTAAATACAATATAAAACGCATCAACATTTTGTAAAGGCATATATGCTCTGTACATTCCTGGAGAATGTGGATCAGTTTTAATTAAGTTTTTCATTGCCTCGTCTCTCATTTTAGTTCTCCAAATTGTTCCCCAAGACATATAAAAACGTTGCTCAGCAGTAAATCCATCAATAGCATCAGGTTTTCCGTTCTTTTCATAATAAATTTGCAAACCATCATACGCAGCATTTACACCACCTAAATCTCCAATGTTTTCACCAAGTGTAAATTCACCATTTAAATGTACACCTTCCAATGCTTCAACTGCACTGTACTGATCAATTAATTTTTGCCCTAAAGAAGCAAACTGTTCAGAATCTTCATCTGTCCACCAATTTTTTAAATTTCCATCAGCATCAAATCTTGCACCTGAATCATCAAAACAATGTGAAATTTCATGTCCAATTACAGCTCCAATTCCTCCATAATTTACAGCTTCATCTGCTTGGTAATTATAAAAAGGTGGTTGTAAAATTGCAGCAGGAAAAACAATCTCGTTATTTACAGGATTAAAATAAGCATTTACAATTTGCGGTGCCATTCCCCACTCTGTTCTATCAACTTCTTTTCCTAATTTATCAATATCTTTTTCAAATTCCCACTTAGATATATTTACTGAATTTTGAAAATAGGAACCTCCATCTTTTAACCCTTTTACATCTAAAGAAGCATAATCTTTCCATTTATCAGGATATGCAATTTTCACAGTCATTTTTGTTAATTTTTCCAATGCTTTAATCTTAGTGTCAGCACTCATCCACTCTAAAGCATTTATTCTTTTCTCCATCCCAAGCATTACATTTACAATCATTTCTTCTGCTTTTGCTTTTGCCTCAGGCGGAAATTTCTTATCAACATATAATTTACCTAAAGCCTCTCCAATAGCTCCATTTAACGATGCTAGAGCTCTTTCATCTCTTGGTCTTTGTTGTTTTGCTCCTTGTAATTCTTTGCTATAAAACTCCCAATTTGCGGCATCAATATCTTTATTTAACATTCCTGCAGCTCTATCAATAGCTGTCCAACGTAAATATAACTTCACATCATTAATTGAACTTGAAGCTAAAATTTTCTCAACTGCCATCATATAATTAGGCTGCATCACAATAACTCTATCTAAATTTTCTATTCCTAAACCTTTAAAATAAGTTTCCCAGTTTATTGAAGGTGTTATTTCTGAAAGTTCTGCAATTGTTTTTGGATTGTACAATTTTCTAGTATCTCTAGATTCTTCTTTTGTAAATCTTGGCTCCGCTAAATTATATTCATATTGAAATATTTTATCTGCATTTGTAATAGCAGCTGCTTCTGAATCACCAAAAAACTGAAGCATTCTTGCAATGTGAGCAATGTATTTTACACGTTTTTCTTTAGTATCATCATCTTGATCAACATAATAATCACGTGATAAACCAAGACCGGCAGGTGTAACATAACCTGCATTTATTTTACTATCTTTTAAATCATTAAAAACTGCAAAATTGAAAAACCCTGCACCTCCATAAGGAGCCATTTCTATTAAAAAGGTTTGTAAATCATCTACATTAGTTATAGCATCAATTTTAGCCAAAAATGGTTTTATAGGATTAATTCCTTGCTCCTCTCTTGCTAGCGTATCCATAATAGTTTCATAGAAATTTACGGCTTTCTTTTGATCAGATTCTAAGGTTAAATTTCCTTCTGCATCTTTTAATTTTACAAATTTATCTTCAGCAATAGCTTCATTTAAAATAGTTAATACATCTGAATCTGTTTTTTTCCTTAGCTCATTAAAGGCTCCCCAAGATGTTCTATCAGCAGGTATTTCGGTTTTATCTAACCAAGAACCATTCACATGTCTAAAGAAATCATCATTAGGACGAATAGAATTGTCCATATTTTCAACAATAATTCCAGGGATTTTTTCTACTTCTGCTTGTTTCTCACTTTTACAAGAAACCAACATAGATAATGCAACTATTGAAGCATAGAGCATTGTTTTTTTAATTGTACTTTTCATAATTTTAATTTGATTATTTGGCTTGATTTATTAGAAAACGTTAAAATATAAAAAAAAACACTTTCTTAAGTTTTATTTACCTTAAAATAATGTTAAGATTAACTATTTATTATTTTTAAAATATTAGGCTTAAAATAGTTAGGTCCCTTTAAAACTTTACCATCTTCTCTGTAAATTGGTTTTCCATTAGCCCCTAATTTACTCATATTACTTCGTTGTATTTCATTAAAAATTTCTTCAATTTTGTGTTGCATTCCGTGTTCTAAAATAGTGCCACACAATATATATAACATATCTCCTAGAGCATCAGCAACTTCAACAATATCATTATTTTTTGCTGCCTCTAAATATTCTTCATTTTCTTCAGCCATCAAATCGTATCTTAACTTCAACTTGGTATCTGGCAATATTGCAGTCGGTTTTTGCTCGAAATCGAGCCCAAATACTTCATGAAATTCTTGTACTGCTTTTAATTTATTCTTCATTATATAACATATTTAGCTGAATTTATAAAGTAATGATGATGGAACTATTTTTAATAGTAGCGCAATTAACCACCAACGTTTCGTTACATATACTTTTTTCTTTTTATTTTTTATTGCTGTATAAATTTGTTTGGTTGCTTTTTCTGTTGATGACATCCAAAAAGTTTTCCCTATTGCCATTGAAGTATCTACAAATCCTGGTTGAATATCTGTAACAATAATTTTAGATTTGCTTCTTTTTCCTTTCATCCAAAGTGATTCCAAATAATTTGCTTGAAATGCTTTAGAAGCAAAATACGCTGGTACATGGCGATTTCCTCTTATAGAAGCTATTGACGAAATACCAACCAAATGGCCATAACCTTGCCTTCTGAAAAAATTATATGCCAACCCATATATTTTAGTTGCTGCTGTAATATTTGTTTGTAATGTTGGTAATTCTTTTTCCCATTCTAATTTATAATTTGGATCTCCAACACCTGAACTATAAACTACTAAATCTATGGTTTTTAGTTCCTTTTTTAGTTCCAAAAAAAGTGTTTCGCAAGAATCTAGATTAGTAACATCTTGTACTTTTATGATGTATTTTTCTGGATTAGTTTCTTTAATTTCTTTCAGTAATTTTTCTCTTCTTCCAGTTATAACAACATTATAATTATCAGCTACTAATAATTTTGCTAATTCTTTTCCTATTCCTGAAGTTGCCCCTATAATTAAAGCATTTTTCATAATATATCCTTATTTCGTACTAAAATTTATGTATTTTTGATGCTAAATATACACATTTATATGTTTAGCAAAGGACAACTTATTTTTGCCGTACTTTTTGTAGTTGCATTTACTGCTTCAATGATTTGGAGTTATAGGAAGGATATTAAAATTCACAGAAAATATTATAAAAACACGTTTATTATAATAATTGCAATCTTCTTAGTAATTGCAATTTTTACTTTAATTACTTTTTCTTTACATTAATTAACCATTGATTCTACATCACTTAACACTCTATGATTTAGGACGGTATAGCCATTTTTATTAAACGATGTTGAAGGAATAAATTTAACATTCATTTTTAAATCTTTCGTTTTATATGAATGAATTTGATAAACTTTTTGGGCAAAGGAATCATCATGATATTGCATTAAAATGTACCATTCAGCATCTAACTTTTTAATTTCTTCATCACTTAAATTAAATAACGGGCTTTCTGAATCAATTTCATGAACAATTGTCCAAGTAGTGGGTAAATATTTTATTTTATCATTCTCTAAATTTAGTTGAAAAAATTCTCTCTTAAAATCAAGGTCTTTACTTTTCTTTGTTATGGATAATGTAACAGATATTTCTGGCTCTATCATAATACTTGTTCTATTATTCATTAGCCTAAACATTAATGCTTTACCCTCGTTAAATTCTCTCAATATAATATTTTCGCTAAAAAGTATTGACGATTTTGGCTTTGAGAAACGACCATACAATAACCCCGTAATAAAAGAGAAACCTAATAAGCCTATTAAAGCTTCAAATGCTGAAACAATATTTGCCAATAAACCATGTGGTGATATTCCTCCGTAACCCACTGTAGTAATAGTTTGAGCACTAAAAAAGAACCCATTTAAAAAATCTTCAAATAAATTTCCTGTTGTTGTGGTAATTTCATCAATACCAATTAACACAAAAATTACCCCGAAAAAGACATTTAAAATTACGTAACTTAAAAGAATATAGCTCAAAAATTTAGACCACGAAATTTGAATTAAATAAGAATAACCATCTTGAAAACTGATTTTTTTATTTTGATGAATAATATTAGATGAACCATCTTTATTAACAATACTTTGAACGTCTTTTCTAGAAGAATATCCAAAACCTGGATCTTTAATGTTTTTCATTTTTCAAACTTAGATTACTAAAGTAGGAATATTATTATAAAAAAAAAGGAATACAAAATTGTATCCCTTTTTTTTTATAATAATCAATAAGTTTTAATTTACATCAGGTAACGTAGTGTAGCGTTTTGCATAATCCAACATTTGTTCAGAAAAACTAGTTGGTTGTGTAATTTTCACATCTATAATATTTCCTTCAGCATCCATTTCTGCAACTAAAACAGGGTTTACAAATCCGCTATAAGGAGCCGATTTAAATTTACTATTACGCTCTAAAACTTCTTTATGAATTTCTTGATCTACTTTTACACCATAAGTTAGAACTAAAGCTTTTCCTGCTTCAAAATCTCCTTCAGATTTAATTCTCTGAATTTCACGTAACAATTCCCCAAACAACACTCTTAACTTCGCATAATCTCTAATTACAAAGTAAGTTTTATTATCTTTTACAACTTTTACAATCACACTCTCTTTTGACCCTTTTTCAAAAGCCCAAGCTGCTACTAATTGTCTATTTCTCATATGAGATTCTTCTACGTCATCTCCCAAATTTAGTCTAGTTAATTGAGTTAATAAACCATTTCTGATATAACCATCAAAAGCAGCTTTCCCAATTCCCTCTGCATCTGGTGAAATATTCATCTCTACTAACTTTTCAGAAGGTAAATAGTACAATCCTACTAAATCTGCACGTGCTTCTTCTAATGTTGAAGAGTAATTTTTTAATGTTTCTTTTGGTTGTCCAACACCTGGATTTAATTTCCCACTTGCATGGCCAATTACTTCGTGTAACGAAGTATGTAATTTATCAGCTAACTGTCCATATTTAATTTCGGCTGCAATTTCAGCTTCATCAAAAGCAAACTCTTTTAATTTATCTGTACCTCCAGCATTGTTATAAGTATCAATTATATTTCCTAATGACACTGATTTTGAACCATGATGCTGACGAATCCAGTTATTATTTGGTAAATTAACACCAATTGGTGTTGAAGGAGATGAGTCTCCAGACTCAGAAGCTACATTAACAGTTTTGTATGAAACACCTACAACATTTTTCTTTTTATGCTCAGGAAATAACGTTGAATTATCTTCAAACCATTGTGCATTTTCAGATACAACAGCCATTTTTTTAGACATATCAA
>NZ_CALAEQ010000240.1 GCF_937891065.1 uncultured Lutibacter sp.
TGCTAATGCTTTACCAACCTTAGAACCTTTACCAGCTATTTCAGATAATAAAGAAAAGGTTTGATTTGCTATATTTACTTTAGCATTTTTTACGTTTTCTTCTAATTTTATTCTATCTTGACTGTTTTTAAAGTCTCTATTTATTCTTTCATCTTCTGCATCTGTTTCAATTTGCTCTCGTTCATCTAAGTACGCTTGTAAGTCTTGGTTTTTATTAAAGTTTTCCTCATTAATACGTTCACGTTCTTTAGCATCATCTTCAATTTGTTTTTTAATTGCATCTTGTCTTTTAGAAAACTCTTCAAATAATTGGTCTTGTGTTTTTGGTTTTTCGCTGTCTTTTGGTTTATTTAATTCTATTAAAGCAAGTTTTAATTCATCAGCTTTTAATTTACCATCTTGAATAGCTTTTGTTATCTCATCAATTCTTGTTTTTTCTTCTTCTGTTATTTCAGATATTATTTTAATAGGTTGCCCTTGTCCTAATCTTAAAAGATTTAATGCTTTTTCACCAAACGTTAACTCTTTAGCTTGTGATTGCTCTTTTAATATTTGAGTTTGTAAACCTTGTAATAATAAATCATTCTCTAAAATTAATAAGTTTAATAACTTTTCTTTTTGTTCTTTTACTTCCTTAGTGCTTTTACCTTCTGCTATTAATATCTTCTCTTTAGATTCTAATAGTTTTAATTCAAAACTTAAGTTAGTTATATTCTTATTGTTTAAGTCTATTTGCTCTTGTAGTTTCTTATTTGCACCACCTATAAATTCAACTATCTCATCCCAATACGCAACTATTAAACCTAAAGCAACAACAAAAGCACCAATACCAGTAGCAATTAAAGCTGTTCTTGTAGCTTTTAGATTAAAATTAAATAACTTAGTAGCATCAGAAGCGGCTCTAACTTGCGATGCCATACCCCCAGTCACTTGGTCTAATAATTGTATCGCACCATAGTTTCTGGTAGCGCTTTCAACAGTTAAATCTTGTACTTTGGTTTGTTTTCTTTGCTCGTTGCTTAAATCTCTAACGGCTAGTTTTTGGTCTTTTAAAGCTTCTTTAATATTTGATATGTTTGATTTTAAAGATTTTTGAGCTTGTAAATTACCTTTTGAAGTATTTTTTAACTGAGCCTCTAAACTCCTTAATTCTTTTTCAAATTCTATTGTTATATCTTTTTGCTCTTGTATAACATTACCTAAAGAACCAAAATCTTTCTCAGCTTTTTTAGTATTTACAACTACTGTTATTTCTTTCGTATATGCCATATCCTTTTCACTTTACGTTTAAAACCTTTCCAATTAGTCACAATCTCATTTTTACCTTTAGCGATTTCTGTAAACTCACCAGCACCGTAAAAATCATTCTTATGTAATAAATCTATTATATCTGTTATCATAATTTAATCTGTAAATTCTTCATCACTACCAAACGTATCTATTTGAGCGTGGAAATCTATTTCTAATAAATAAGCATCATCATTATAATCATCAGTTCCTCCTGTGCTTGTAGCATCTCTAAAAACCCTACATATTAACATACTTGAAAGCGTTTTACCCACTCCTGCAATAGTTGGTAAACTAGTAATATATTGTTTGTTTGCAATTAAATCTTCTGCTAAAAAATTTGTATCACCATAGATAATAGTAGTATTACCCATTACTTCACCAACATTAGTCCAAGAATATTCTAAACCCCAACTAACATCTGTACCTGCAGCACCATTTGAATTAGGAATCCAATGTACGTGAGGTTCTAAATCAGAGCCATATTTCCAAGCGTGAGGTAATTGTACAGCAAAGTATAATTCTTCTTCTACTGCCTCATCAAATGCGTATGTGAATACACCTTGTGAAGCTGCTCCATTATCATTTAGTTTAATAAAAGAAGGTTTTTTTGTTCCTCCTTCTTTTGTAGAAATAACAGGCACTCTAATATCATCCCATTGTGTTGTTTCACCAAATAGTTTAACACCATCTACATTTATTTTCACATAATTTCCTCCAGATACATCACCTATATTTAACTCTGTAGGTTCATATACTTCTGTAAAGTTCTCATTTATCTTTGTAAATGCTGTTCTTAATGGGTCGCCTGTTCCATCGTTTGCTGTTGTTCCTATTCCAATAATTTGTTTAGACATAATCT
>NZ_CALAEQ010000241.1 GCF_937891065.1 uncultured Lutibacter sp.
AAGAAAATATTGAAGCTATAATTAGAGCTGTATTTTCTCAAGAAAAACAATTTGATATTTTAGTTGTAGATGACAGTTCGCCTGATGGAACTTCAGAAATTGTGATAAACCTTAAAAGTGAATTTTCTAATTTATTTTTAGAAGTTAGAAAAGAAAAAACCGGACTTGGTGCCGCTTATATTCACGGGTTTAAATGGGCACTAGCAAAAAATTACGATTATATTATAGAAATGGATGCAGATTTTTCGCATAATCCAAAAGATTTAATACATTTATATAATGCTTGCGCTATTGACGGAGCTGATTTTTCAATAGGATCAAGATATTTAAATAACAAAATTAACGTAGTTAACTGGGATATTAAACGATTACTTTTATCCTATTTTGCCTCAAAGTACGTTAAAATTATAACGCAAATCCCAATTTTTGACACTACTGCAGGTTTTGTATGCTATAAAAGTACTGTGTTAAAAAAAATAGATTTAGATAAAATTAAGTTTGTTGGTTATGCATTTCAAATTGAAATGAAATTTAAAGCTTGGAAACTAAAATTTAAACATAAAGAGGTTTCTATTGTTTTTACCGATAGAAAAAAAGGAACATCAAAAATGAGTGGAGGTATAATTTCAGAAGCGGTTTTTGGAGTTATTAAAATGAGACTTCAAGGATTACCAAAATAAAAAGAAAAAGAAGAATATGAGTTTGACACTTATTAAAAATGCCAAAATTGTTAACGAAGGAGAAATAATTGAAGGCGATGTTTTAATTGATGGGGAATATATTATTGATATAGACTCTTCAATTAGTTCAAAATCTGCAGATACAACTGTTATTGATGCCGAAGGAAAATATTTAATCCCAGGCGCTATAGATGATCAAGTGCATTTTAGAGAGCCTGGCTTAACACATAAAGCAACTATTGAAAGTGAAAGTAAAGCTGCTATTGCTGGTGGTATAACTTCATTTATAGAAATGCCAAATACAGTTCCACAAGCTACCACTCAAAAATTATTGGAGGTTAAATTTGATATTGCGGCAAATAGTTCTTACGCAAACTATTCATTTATGTTTGGTGGTACCAATGATAATTTAGAAGAATTATTAAAAACTAATCCAAAAAATGTTGCTGGTATTAAATTGTTTTTGGGTTCTTCAACAGGTGATATGTTGGTTGATAATGAAAAAGTTTTAGAAAAAATATTTTCTTCAACCAAAATGCTTATCGCAGTACATTGTGAAGACGAAACTACTATAAAAAAGAATTTAGATACCTACTTAAAAGAATATGGTGAAGATATTCCTATAGAATTACATTCAAAAATTAGAAGTGAAGAAGCTTGCTATATTTCATCATCTAAAGCTATTGCGCTTGCAAAAAAAACCGGAGCTCGTTTACACGTATTTCATTTATCAACAGCTAAAGAAACCGAACTGTTTTCAAATAAATTACCTGTAGAACAAAAGCAAATTACTGCTGAAGTTTGTGTGCATCACTTATGGTTTGATGAAAGTGACTACAAAACCAAAGGAACACTCATAAAATGGAATCCAGCAATAAAAACTGAGAAAGATAAAGAAGGTCTTTGGAAAGCGCTGTTAAATGATAAAATTGATGTTATTGCTTCTGACCATGCGCCACATACTTTAGAAGAAAAAAAACAAGTTTATACCAAAGCTCCAAGTGGTGGTCCTTTAGTACAACATGCTTTACCTGCTTTATTACAAGCTCACAGACAAGGTAAAATTTCAATTGAAAAAATAGTAGAGAAAATGTGTCATAATCCTGCTAAAATATTCAAAATTGAAAAAAGAGGTTTTATTAAAATAGGGTATTACGCTGATTTAGTTTTAGTAGATATTTCCTCACCTTGGACAGTGACTAAAAAGAATATTTTATACAAATGCGGTTGGTCTCCATTTGAAGGCACTACATTTTATTCGAAAATTACACATACTTTTGTGAACGGGCATTTAGCTTATCATAATGGCATATTTCATAATACAATAAAAGGAAAACGACTACTGTTTAATAGAACAAATGAATAAATTTATTTACATACTTATTTTAACTGTTTTTTGTGGTGCTTGTACTAGTAATACAATCATTAAAAAACCTGAAAATTTAATTCCTAAAGAACAAATGGTCGATTTATTGACCGATATTTTTATTGCAAATGGTGGTGATAATATTAAAAACCTAAACCTTCAGCGCAGTACAAATTATTTTCCATTTGTTTTTGAGAAATATCAAATTGATACAATTAGATTCAGAGAAAGCAATTATTACTACACTTCAAGAATTGATGATTATGATGAAATACTTGAAAAAGTTGATAAACGCCTAAAAGCATTAAAAGAACAATATGATACTGAAATTAAATTAATGGACTCTCTTGAACTTGCAAAAAAAGACTCTATAAAAACCGTTAAAAATGCTCTTTATAATAAACCACGAAAAACAGATAGCTTAAAAAAAAGGTAATTGTTTTAGTTTATAAAGACTTATTATTTGTCTATTTTTCAATAATACTTTGATTTCTCTTCTCTATTTTTTGTGCAATTCACAAACATTCTTTATTGTTTCTGAAATAGGTTCAAATTTATAATTAAGCGCTTTTATTATTTTCTCAGAAGAATAATACTGTTTATTATGTATAGATTTTGAAGACTGTTTTGTTAACATTGGTGGTCTCCCAGTTAAAACAGTTTTAATTTTTTCTAATCGCCAACCTATAGCGCTCATTAATTTTGTAACTTTTATAGAAGGTCGTTTTTTATTAAATTCATCGGCTATTTTAAAAAACACCTCTTTAAAACTTATATTTTCAGAAATTAAAATATAACGCTCATTTTTCAGTTCACTACTCATTAATAAAATCATTGATTTTACAACATCATTTACAGAAACAAAGCCTGTAATTCCTTCAGAATAGAATGGCAATCCACTTTTAATTTTTGAAAATATATTTCCTGAACCGTTATGCCAAAAACCAGCACCTAAAATTACTCCAGGATTTACAATTACAACCTCTACACCTTCTTGTGATGCTCTCCAAACTTCCATTTCTGCACCATATTTTGAAATAGCATACCCGTAATTATTGGTTTCTGGATTCCATTCGCAATCTTCATCAATAATTTTACTTTTTACAGATTTTTCAATGGTTGCAATAGAGCTTACAAAACATAATTTTTTAACTTTCTCAGCAATACAAAGATTTACAATATTTGAAGTGCCTTCAATATTAATTTTTCTCATTTCCTTATAATCTTTCGGATTAAAAGAAACTAATGCTGCTGAATGGTAAACTTCTGTAACATTTTCAAAAGCTTCTTCTAACAAACAAACATCTGTTATATCTGCTTCAACCCATTCAATTTTTTGAAAAATTGCTTCAAAATCGTTAGAATAATAACTAAAAACATTTTTTACAGCAAGTAAATCACTTTTTGCTCTATGAATTGCTTTCACATTATCATTTTCTAATAAAAGATGATACAATAAATGTGCACCCACTAACCCTGTTCCTCCTGTTACTAAAATCATAAAACGAAAGTATAAAAAATGTTTGGGTATTTTACAATGCATACCATTTAAAAAACTACAATGTAAACATCGTAACTAACAACTAAAATTTTATCTTTGCTGAAATTAAAAATTTTGAAGATGAATTTTGTTGAAGAACTACGTTGGCGAGGCATGTTACACGATATGATGCCCGAAACTGAAGAATACTTATTGAAAAATAAAACTACTGGTTATATTGGATTTGATCCAACAGCCGATTCTTTACATATTGGAAGCTTAGTGCCAATTATTATATTAATGCATTTCCAAAAAGCAGGTCACAATCCAATTGCTTTAGTTGGTGGAGCTACAGGAATGGTTGGTGATCCTTCGGGAAAATCTGACGAACGTAATTTATTAGATGAAGAAACTTTAAATAAAAATATAATTGGTGTTAAAGGTCAATTAGCTCGTTTTTTAGATTTTAATAGCACTACTGAAAATGCAGCTAAATTGGTTAATAATTACGATTGGATGAAAGGTATTTCATTAATTGAATTTGTGCGTGATGTAGGTAAACACATTACTGTGAACTATATGATGGCGAAAGACTCTGTTAAAAAACGAATAGATTCAGATTCACAAACTGGTATGAGTTTCACAGAATTTACGTATCAATTATTTCAAGGTTACGATTTTTATCATTTATACAAAGAAAATGACTGTAAACTTCAAATGGGAGGTTCAGATCAATGGGGAAATATTACCACAGGAACTGAATTAATTAGAAGAAAAGCACAAGGAAAGGCATATGCATTAACTTGTAAATTAATTACCAAAGCTGACGGAACAAAATTTGGAAAAACTGCTGGTGGAAATGTTTGGTTAGATGCAGACAGAACTTCGCCTTATAAATATTACCAATATTGGTTAAATTCATCAGATGAAGATGCAGAAAGCTATATTAAAATATTTACTTTTTTAGATAAAGAAACTATTGAAACTTTAATTGCAGAGCATAAACAAGCACCACATTTACGCTTATTACAAAAGAAAATTGGAGAAGAAGTAACTACAATGACTCACGGGGTTGATGCTTATGAAAACGCCATAAAAGCATCAAACATTTTATTTGGAAACTCAACTGCTGACGATTTAAAAAGTTTAAATGAACAAACATTTTTAGATGTTTTTGATGGTGTTCCACAAGCTGAAATTGAGCGTTCTGTTATTGAAAACGGATTAGAAATTGTACCTGCTTTTTCAGATACAGGATTTTTAAAATCGAATGGAGAAGTAAGAAGAGCTTTAAGTGAAAACTCAATTTCCGTTAATAAGGAAAAAGTAAAAGACGATTTTGTGATTACTACAAATGATTTAATTGCTGATAAATTTGTGTTATTACAACGTGGTAAAAAAAGCTATTTTTTATTGAAAGTAGTATAACTAATTATTTTCACATATAATTTTTAAAAAGGCTACTTCAACAGTAGTCTTTTTTCGTCATGCTGAAATAAATTCAAGGAGACTTACATTTATTACAATACCATTAAATTACAACCTCTTATATCTGAATCATCAAAACGGCCTAAAACTTCAAACATTCCATTTTTATAAGTTTTCCCTAAATCTTGTGTTGCTATAAACGAACACGAGTTGATATTCGCCAAATCAATTACATTAATCCCGCCCGATTTTCCTTCTGGTAAAATAGTTAACGCATCTTCAGTATCTCGTGTTAAGATTTTCATCCAAGGTGGACATTCAAAAATTCCATTCCCTTTAGAATATCCCTGACTCAATAATTCCGTCATTCCATATTCCGAATGAATTTTTTCAACTCCAAAACCATTACATAAAACTTGGTGTAATTCTTCTCTAATTAATTCCTTTCTTCTCCCTTTCATTCCTCCAGTTTCCATGATTATGGTGTTTTTCAACTTAAAATTGAACGTTTCAATCAAATCTAATAAGGCAAATGAAACTCCAATAAGTAGTACTTTTTCACCTTTTTTATCTAGTTCAATTAAATTTTTGTGTAATTCTTCTAAATTATTTAGGTAAAATCCGCTTTTAGGTTTGTTAGATTTTTCAATAAAATCATTTACCATATAAATTAGGGAAGACCCATCACGTTCTAAATAAGAAGGTAACAATGCTAAAACTGTATAATCTTCAATTGGTCCATAAAAATTTTCAAATCCTTTTGTGAAACTTTTTTCATAAAGAGATAAATCTGTAACAAAATGCTTACTTTGAGTGTTTCCTGTAGTTCCACTGCTTAAAAAAACACGCTGAACTGGCTCTTTTGAAGAAATAATTTGGTGTGATTTAAAAAATTGAATTGGTAAAAAAGGAATTTGGTAAATGCTTTTAACACTCTTGACATCAACCTTTAATAAATTTAAAAAATCCCTATAAATAGGACAATTTTCAGCTTGAAATTGAAATATTTCTAGCGTAATTTTTTCAAAATCATGGTTCGTATTTATATCAAAAATGTTATTTATTTTCATAAATTTTGGGAAACAACACAAAAGTAATGTAAATTTACGCAACCTATAATCTTTATAGGTATCTTATTAATAATTAAAACAATTGCTTTTGAGTTTAAACGAGCTCGTAAAACAATGTGCTAAGAACGACCGAAAGGCACAAGAAGAAATTTACCAACTTTTTTCTGGTAAGTTGTTTTCTATATGCTTAAAGTATTCTAAAAATAAACATGAGGCTCAAGATAATTTTCAAGATGGTTTTATTACCATTTTCAATAAAATTGGGCAGTTTAAATTTAAAGGATCTTTTGAAGGTTGGTTAAAGCGTGTAATGGTGAACACCATTCTTTTAAAATATAGACAAAAGAACGTGTTAAACCTAGTTACTGAAGAGATACCAGATGAAGTGATTGTTGACATTGATGATGATGAAATTTCTTTAGATTTTTTATTAAATCTAATACAAGAATTACCGGACAGATACAGAATGGTTTTTAACCTATATGTTTTGGATGGATTTTCTCACAAAGAAATTTCTAAAATGTTGCAAATTGCAGAAGGCACATCAAAATCAAATTTAGCCCGAGCAAGAGCCATTTTAAAACGAAAAATCGAAAAACATCAAGAAAGTCAACAATCTATTTAAGATTATAAAAATACTAGTGAGAGATTTAAAAAATATTGATAGACTATTCCAAGAGAATTTAAAAGACTTTGAGGTTTCCCCACCAAATAGAGCGTGGAATGCTATTGAAAAACAATTAGCAAAACCTTCAAAAAAACGTCACACACCTATTTGGGTTAAAATTTCAAGTATAGCAGCACTATTTGCTTTACTTTTTAGTGTTGGCACAATTTATTTGTTACCCACATCTAATTTAAGTAAAAATTTTCTTCCTAAGAAAAATAAACTACCTAAAGTAATAGATACTAAAGACAGTGTAATAAACACAACTTTAGCAACAACAAAAACTACCAAAACTAAAATTGATTCGGCTATTGAATTAGAGAACAATAATGGCTTTGCCAATTTAAATACTGTTTCTGATAAAAACAGTGAAGATTCTTCTGAAAAAACATCAGAAATTGAAAAAGCGTCAAGCATTTATTACTTAGCTGATGCCGCAAATTTACCTTTGAAAAAAAATACTGATGCTAAAGTGAATACTAAAGATTTTTTAAATGGGAAACTTACTGTAGCTACTATATTTGCACCTATTTACATTAATTCATTTGGTGAAGGATCTGGTGTTGACTCTCAATTTAAAGATAATTCAACTTCTGGAAATTCATCGTATTCTTATGGTGTAAAAGTTGCTTACAAACTTAACAATAAATTTAGCGTACAATCAGGTATAAACCTTATTAATTTAGGTTATACAACTGATGGTATTTATGTGACTCCTGGAGTTGCTGTTATTGGTTTTTCTAATTTATCTAATAACCCATTTTTAGCTAAAAGCGAAAATAATACATCAAAAGCAATAGATAATTCAGGAAGTTTAAATCAAGTTTTTGGTTATGTAGAAATTCCTGTTGAAGTAAAATATAATGTTATAAATGGAAAATTAGGTTTAAATGTAGTTGGTGGGTTTAGTACACTTCTATTAAATAGAGATGAAGTTTTTATTGAAACCAATAACTTTTCTCAAAGTTTAGGATCTTCAAACAATTTAAGATCTGTAAACTTTAGTGGAAATATTGGATTGGATGTAGATTATTCTATTCATAAAAATCTATTTATTAATATATCTCCAATGTTTAAAGTTCAAACAAACACCTTTTCTAAAAACTCTGGTAGTATTCAACCATATTACTTAGGGGTTTATACAGGTTTAAATTATAAGTTTTAGTTGGTTTATTATTTGGTTGGTTACCAAATATTGAATGAAGAAAGCCGTTTCAGATTTGAAGCGGCTTTTCTTTTTAAAACATATATTATTTGTAATTTTGCTTAAATTAACTAAAAAATCAAATCCAAACTATGGAAATTATGACAATTGAAAAAACAATTGAAAACGCACTGAATAAATTAGGTGTAAAGGATTTAAACCAAGGAACTTCAACAGGTTCAAATTTCTTTGGAAATGGAGAAATTCTTGAGTCGTTTTCTCCAGTAGATGGAAAATTAATTGGAAAAGTAACTTCAACAACAAAAGAAGATTTTGAAAAAGTAATGGAGACTGCCCAAAGTGCTTTTAAAACTTGGAGGTTAAAACCAGCACCGCTACGTGGTGAAATTGTTCGTCAGTTTGGTGAAAAATTGCGTGAATTAAAACAACCGTTAGGTGAATTAGTTTCGTATGAAATGGGAAAATCGTTACAAGAAGGTTTGGGTGAAGTACAAGAAATGATAGATATTTGTGACTTTGCAGTTGGATTATCACGTCAATTAAACGGTGCTACATTGCACTCTGAACGACCTGGACATAGAATGTACGATCAATACCATCCACTTGGAATTGTAGGGATTATTTCTGCATTTAATTTCCCTGTAGCTGTTTGGGCTTGGAATACTGCTTTAGCTTGGATTGCTGGTGATGTTTGTATTTGGAAAGCTTCAGAAAAAGCTCCTTTATGCAGTATTGCTTGTCAAAATATTATTGCTGGAGTTTTAAAAGAAAATAATTTACCTGAAGGTATTTCGTGTATTGTAAATGGCGATTATAAAGTAGGTGAATATATGACTACAGATAAACGAATTCCGTTAATTTCGGCAACTGGATCTATTAGAATGGGTAAAATTGTTGCTAAAACTGTAGCGGAACGACTAGGAAGAAGCTTACTAGAATTAGGGGGAAACAATGCCATTATTGTAACGCCAGATGCAGATATAAAAATGACTATTATTGGTGCCGTTTTTGGCGCTGTAGGAACAGCTGGTCAACGTTGCACATCTACTCGTAGGTTAATTATTCACGAATCTATGTATGATAAAGTAAAAGATGCATTAGTTGCTGCCTATAAACAATTAAGTATTGGAAATCCTTTAGATGAAAATAATCACGTTGGACCGCTAATTGATAAAGAAGCCGTAAAAATGTATGAAAATGCATTACAAAAAGTAGTTGCCGAAGGTGGTAATTTAATAGTTGAAGGTGGAGTTTTAAGTGGTAAAGGTTATGAAAGTGGTTGTTATGTTAAACCTGCAATTGCTGAAGCTAAAAATCACTTCGAAATTGTGCAAAATGAAACCTTTGCTCCTGTTTTATATTTATTAAAATATAGTGGTGATGTTTATAATGCTATTGAAATTCAAAATGGTGTTGTGCAAGGTTTATCTTCTGCAATTATGACTAATAATTTACGTGAAGCTGAAGCTTTCTTATCACAAGCAGGTTCAGACTGTGGTATTGCAAACATAAATATTGGAACTTCTGGAGCTGAAATTGGTGGTGCATTTGGTGGTGAAAAAGAAACTGGTGGCGGAAGAGAATCTGGTTCTGATGCTTGGAAAGTATATATGAGACGCCAAACAAATACGATAAACTATACTACAGAGCTTCCTTTAGCACAAGGTATAAAATTTGATTTGTAGTAATTAAAATAGATCTATAAAAAAGGCGCTCCAAAAATGGAGCGCCTTTTTATTTTAAGATTAATTTCTACCTCTTTTAAGTAAAGGAAAAAACAATTATAAAATTGTGATTATTTCTGAAAAACAAACGAAATTAGTCTTGGAATTCCTTTTTCATCTTCCTTGTCAAATTGCTCGTCAATTTCTATAATTTTAAAATTATTTTTTTTCGCAATTGTTAAATATTCAGAAATATGATGTGTATAAACTTCTAACACTTCAGTTCCTTGCTCTGATTCATATCTAGCTTTGCTACCGCTATATTGTTTAAATGGGTGCAATTCATTGATAAAAAATATTCCGTTTGGTTTTAATTTTGAATAAGCCTGTTTAAAAATAACATCTAAATCTTTAATATGCTCAAGTGTTAAACTAGAAGTTATTAAATCTACAAACTCATTATCCACCTTCCAAGGTTGTGATAAATCGGCTTTTATAAATGTTACTTTAGGGTTATTTATCTTTTCTTTTGCTTTATTCAACATTTCTTGAGAGAAATCTAATCCAATAATTTTTTTAGCTTTCTCTAAAAGCCACAAAGTGTTTTTCCCTGTTCCGCATCCTAACTCTAAAACAGTTTCAAATTTATATTTTGAGAGTATATTTATAGTTGATATTCCATCTAAATCTCTTGTTTTATTCTGGTTACTATCATATTGTTCCGCCCACAAATTATACGCTTTCTCTATGCTCATTTTTACTGATTTTTAACTTTTCTTAAAATCCTAACGGCTTCTTTATATTTTATATATGCTGACTTATCTTCCAATTCTCTTAAAATATTTTTAATTTCTTCTAATTTTAATCTTGCATCTTTAAAATCATTTAAAGCACAAATTAAATAATTAGTTGGTATTTCTTGTAAATCTATCAATTCAATTGCTGTTAAAGGCAATTGCTTTTTTAATTTTTTTAAAATAGCGTTACAATTGTTAAAAACATGATGCAACACTGTTTTATCAAATTGAGGTGGTTGAAAAACCAATTCACTTACAATATCATGTTTTCCATTGTCCTTAAAATGAATGACTGTTTTTTCAAACGGATAATAATCAAATTCATCTTTAATTCTTAAATAAACATATTCAGTAATAATAAACGACCTATGATTGTATTCTATTTTAACTTCGTCTAATGCTGAATAAAATAAACGCACTTGCTCATTCACCAATTCTATATCAACACGAGAGTAAAACGTTTTAACGCCTACTTTCTTTTTCTTACCAGCCCAACACAGTACAAATTGCTCATTAAAAACTTTATACGTTGGGTGATAAGCTGACTTATGTCTATTCATAAAATCAAAAACACCATCTAGTGTTAATTCAATATTATTACTTGCGTTTATTTCTATTGCTTCAACAATTGCTTGATTGGTATTTTTTAATTCAAATTTTCCTAAAGTAGACATTGAATTGCTTCCTCTTCTGAAGAAAATTCTTCCTCTCACATATTTCCAAATGGGTTTGCTTAAAAATGTAACTTTATTATTAGGATGAATAGTTACTAAACCCACAACTTTATGTCTTGGCAATCTTGGAAAAGGAATATTTTCATATTTAATTTGTGGAGGGTTTTCAAAATAGGAATTTACCAAATTTTGAATTTTACTATCATCAAAAAAATCAACTCCTTCAATTATATTAGATTCATCTTCAACACCAATTACAATAAATGAATTGTTTTCAGGATTTGAATTTGATAATGCACAAACGTGTTTTAAAAATTTAGCTTTCCCTTCATTTGTATCTAATGAAATTTTACGTTTTTTATCGAAAAAACTATTCTCATCATTATGAGCCAGTAAATTTTTTATTAATAAACGCTTGTTAATCATTTTAAAATCTTATTCCTTATTTAAAATTGTGGCACTTGCTTGTGCCGTTGGGTATACCACTAAATCTTCAATATTAACGTGATAAGGTCGCGTTACAACAAAGTAAATGATATCGGCAATATCTTCAGCTTGTAATGCTTTAAACCCTTTATATACATTTTTAGCTTTATCTGTATCTCCTTTAAACCGTACCTCAGAAAATTCAGTCTCTACGGCTCCTGGATGAATTGCTGAAACTCTAATATTGTGTTTGTTTAAATCTATTCGCATGCCTTTATTTAAAGCGTTTACAGCATACTTTGAAGCGCAATACACATTTCCATTCGGATATACTTCTTTACCCGCAATAGAGCCTATATTTACTACAAAGCCATTGTTTCTGTTAACCATTTGTGGAAGAATTGCTTTTGAAACGTACAACAAACCTTTTACATTAATATCTAACATTGCGTCCCAATCGTCTAAATTTCCATCTTGAATAGTGCTTAAACCATGAGCATTTCCTGCATTATTTATTAAAATATCAATTTTTTGAAATTCCTTTGGAAGCGATTCAATAGCGTTAAAAACTTCGTCTTTTTTACTTACATCAAATTGTAAAGTGGTTACGTCGGTTATTTTACTAAGCTCTTCTTTTAATTGAATTAATCGTTCGCTACGTCTTCCACAAAGAATTAACCGAATGTTGTTTTTTGCAAAAAGCTGTGCGGTTGCTTTTCCTATTCCTGAAGTTGCTCCTGTAATAAAAGCTGTTTTTTGATTCATGTTTTCTAATTTAAAAAAAATAAAGATACAAAAAAACCACTCCTTGGCAGGAGCGGTTCTTGTTCAATTGGTTATTAAAATAACCAATCAAAAATCAACTAACCAAACTTTATTTTAAATTTCTTCTAATTTTAGTTTCTCTTATTACTTTAGTTCGTTTTCTACCTTCATTCCTTACAGTTTCTTTCGTCGAACTTGATTTTAAATATTGAATGTATCTTCTTCCAGTAAATTCATATGTTGTTCCAGAATCTATATGATACAAACTAATCTTACTATCATTGATAACGGTCAACTCAAACTCTTCATTGCCCCAAGAATCATAATCTAATGTTAAAATTTTTAGATTGTCATATCCTTGTACATTTGCTACTGAATAACCTCCAACATAGTCCCAAAATATATTATCAATATTTGTGCCAATCTCATCTTGTGACGAGTAAAATGTAGTAATGTTTTCAGGAGTAAAACTTAAAAAATTCTCATTATCAAATTCGTTTAATTCTCCGGCATTACTAGTATATGTTTTTTTCCAAACATTATATTCTTGTAAGAAATATTCGATATTATCATAAAATATTTGATCATAATCGAAATTATATTTTTGATAACCCTCTAAATAATAACTTACATTATTATAATTATCTTTTAATTTTAATCTATTACTAGATAATTCAATAACGTCAAAAT
>NZ_CALAEQ010000242.1 GCF_937891065.1 uncultured Lutibacter sp.
TTAACTGCTCGTTACTTTTTTATTATTTATTGAAATACTTTTGTATTAGTGACTTTAATTCAGATTTATTAATTGGTTTTGCAATATAATCATTACATCCTGCATTCAGCGATTTTTCTAGATCACCTGTTAATCCATAAGCTGTTTGTGCAATAATAATTACATTTTTATTAAACTTCCGTATTTGACGTGTTGCTTCAAGTCCATTCATTTCAGGCATTTGAATATCCAGCAATATTAAATCAATATCAGGGTTGTTACGGCAAATTTCAATAGTTTCAGTACCAGTTCTTGCATTTTTAATTTCATTGCTAAACTCACTAACATTTATAGATAGCAATATTTCTGACGCTTCATCATCTTCAGCTATTAGTGTTTTTAAGTTTTTAACTTGGTGTTCTGTGTTTTCAGTAACCTCAACATCTTTAGTGCTATTTTTTTCTTTCGGTTTCATAAAATAAGGTAACGTAAAATAAAATGTGGAGCCAATACCTTCTTCGCTTTCTACCCATATTTTACCGCCAAGCATTTCAATATATGCTTTGGTAATTGACAAACCAAGCCCTGCACCTTCCCGTGCCATTTTATCCATGATATCAGCCTGAATAAAACGTTCAAAAATGGCTTCCTGTCTGTCTTTTGGAATTCCAATACCTGTATCTTTTATATAAAACTCTAAGTAATCTCCTTTTTTTTCATATCCAAATTCTATGGAACCTTCGTTTGTATATTTAATGGCGTTTTTAACCAAGTTGGTGAAAATTGCAAACACTTTTTCGCGGTCAGTTTTAATGAAGGCTTCTTTTAGTGGTAATGTATTTTTGAAGAAAAACTGCATTCCTTTAGCTTCAACTTCAGGTTTAAAAAGAGTATAAATGTATTCAATTTGTTCGTTTATATTGGATTCCTTAATCTCCACATGCATTAAACCAGCTTCTATCTTAGAAATATCAACAATATCATTAATAATATTTAGCATTCGTTTACCGCTTTTTTCAATAACACCAATGTATTTTTGTTGTTGTTCGTCTGAAAGGTGTGGTGTTTTTAGAAGATCAGAAAATCCAAGAATACCGTTCATTGGTGTACGGATTTCATGGCTCATGTTAGCTAAAAAAGCAGATTTTAATCGATCGCTTTCTTCTGCTTTTTCTTTGGATTTAATTAAATCTAATTCCACTTTTTTTCTACTGGTTATATCATTTCCTTGTGCAATTGTAGAGATCAGTGTTTTCTCATCGCTATCATAAATATTTGCTGAATTCCACAAAACAATTTTTGTTTCTCCATTTTTACATTGTATTGGAATTTCAATTGTTTCCCAAAAATTACCCAAAACGGTATGATTTACTTTTTCTCTTGTTTCTATAATGCTTTCTAAAGGAAATAAAAATTCAAGCGTATGTCCAATTATTTTATTGGATACATAACCTGTTAATCGCTCAAATGCTTTATTAAAAATTTGAATTTCAAAATTTGAATTCCAAACTATTATTGGAGCATTTGCATGGTTTATTAAATTTTCTAAATATTTTTTTGTACTGTTTAATTCTTCTTCATTGTTTTTACGTTCAATAGAAAGGCTAATTTGATGTGAAATAATCTCTAAAACCTCTTTATCTTTTTCTGCAAATGCAGTTGGATTGGTATAACTCTGTACAACTAAGGCTCCAATTATTTTATCTTTTGTTTTTAGAGGAACACCAAGCCATATTTCTGAATCAAAACCTATTTTATCAACCTCTTTATTTTTAACCAACTTATTAACCGCCTCTTTATCTAATAATAATGAAACACCCTTCTTAATTACTAGTCCAGTCATTGTTTTTCCAACAGGAAATTTGGTCATTTTATCTTGTACATCTTTAAAATAGGGCAATTTGAATGTGTCGGTTTCCTCATTATAAAGAGCTACAAAAAAATTAGAAGTATCTATTACACGTCCTAATTCTTTTTGGATAATCCCTATAAATTCAACTAAATCTGAATCCTTTTGAGAAGCGTTTGAAATGTTAAGGATAATATTTTGAATGGTTTCTGCTCTTTTACGCTCTGTAACATCTTTATGCATCCCAACAAAACCAATAATAGCACCTTGTTCATCTAATATTGGGTTAGCCGTTGAAGCTACCTCAATAAAACTACCATCTTTTCTTTTATTATTAAACTCTACAGATATTATACTTTCTTTGTTACGTAAAGTATTCCAAAAATTAGTATAAAATTGATCTGTTTGAGCACCACTTTTTAGTATTCTTGGCGTTGTTTTTCCTATAATTTCATCAGCTTCATAGCCATACATTTTGGTAAATTCAGGATTTATAAAGGTTATAATTCCTTCTTGGTCTGTTATAAAAATCACTTGGCTTGAAGCGTTAATAGCTTTATCCTTTTTAAGAAGCGCTTCTTGTGATTTTTTTTGTTCTGTAATATCAATTGCGGTTACTAAACAATAATCACCATTTGCAACTATAATTCCTGTAAGGTATAAATACATAGGTGCATCTCCGTTAGTTGAAATTACAACTTCACACGTTTGTTTTAAACCACTGCTAAATACGTTTTCTAAAAACTGATTAAAGATTGTACGTGTTTCTGGTAACACAAAAAAACCAAATTGGCTTTTTTTAACATTTGAACGATCTCTCCCAAGCATTTTTGCTGCTGCAAAATTTAGTTCAATAATTTCGTTGTCTTTGTTTATTGAAAAATAACCGTTGGGTGCAAAATCGTACAATTCAATATATTTATTAGCTAATTCTTTTTTCAGATTATTAGCTTCATTGAGCTCTACATTTGTTATTTCCAACTCTATTTTATGCACTTCCAGTTCATGAATCAATTTCTCAGCATTGGTTTCATCAAATTGCGAAAAATTTTTAGCCACTTGGTTTTTCAGCAACTCTTCTGCCTTTTTTCGAAGTGAAGTTTTATCTGGGATGTTTTTTTTATTCATAATTATGTTATTATAAAAATTGTATTTTTAGTTGTAACATATCAATTTTTTTTATTCTTTTAATTTATTCTTTTCAAGTATATCATTGGCTTTCATAAGTTCAATTTCTAATTGTTTAGAATCAGAAATATTATTAAATGTAATTACCAAACCATCTATGCGGTCATCAAGTGTGCGATACGGCATAATTCTAACTGCAAACCATCTATTGTCATTTGTTTCAATGTTAGTTTCAACCGTATTTAAGGTTTTTAGCACTTGATTGGTATCGTGCTCAAAATTGGTGTATTCCAATACACTTACCAGTTCAGTAAGTGGTCTTCCAATATCTACTTTTCTAATTTTAAATATTTTAGTAACCGAATCGGTAAAACTGCGAATGTTCAAATCCTTATCTAAGAAAATAGTTGCAATTTCCGTACTATTCAGCAGATTTTTCATATCAGCATTTATCCGTTCAAAATCATATACTTTGCTCTGAAGCTCCATATTTACGGTTTGCAATTCTTCATTTAAACTCTGCATTTCTTCTTTAGAAGTGGTTAATTCTTCATTGGTTGATTGTAACTCTTCGTTGGTAGATTGCAATTCTTCATTGGTAGATTTTAGTTCTTCCTGTGAAGTTTGCATTTGCTCACCCATATGTTGAAGATCTTCCGTTTTTTGTTTCAATTCAAATTCTAATCCCTTTATCCTTCCTGTAGACGCTGGTTTTTTATTTTTTGATACCAAAAGTACATTTTCATCTTCACTCTTTACATTTGAAAAAATGAGCATAATATTTCCTTTTAAAGCCTCAGGAGTATCTAAACGTTGTATGGTTACATCTACAAAGCAAACATTTTTTCCGTTTCCTATTTTAAGATTATTCAATTGAACCGTATCAACATTTTGTAATGCTCTAAAAATTGCATTTGGAAGTTCTTCACTTAAACCTGCACGTGCCATCGCATAAATATTCCAATTTGCTTTTCCTGCAGCAGGTTCCAAAAAATCACCTGTATGCCCAGTAATATAAAGTATATCGCCTTTTTCATTCACTAAAATACTTGCGGGAGCGAAACGCTGCAACAACACCTGATTTGCAAGAATTTGTATATCCTCAATAACTTGAGTTGGTTTATTTTGTAGCATTGTCTTTGTTTTTTTATGATAAAATGAACTTGGAAAATCAAGTAGATCTATTTTTTTATTTGTTTTTTTTCGTTTAAATATTTTATTTCTAAGGTCAATTTCATTAAACGCATCTCTACTACTTCCTTGTGTTTCAGAAGTTCCAAGTACCATAATACCGCCTATATTAAGGCTATAACTAAATAAATCTATTATTTTTTTTTGCAATTCAGTTTCCATATAAATAAGCACATTACGGCAGGTAATTATATCGAGCCTGGTAAAAGGAGCGTCTTTAATTATATTTTGAGGAGCAAATACAATCATTTCTCGTATGTGTGTATTTACACGATACCCTTCATCTGTTTCTGTGAAATATTTAGTAATTCTTTCTGGTGAAACATCATTAATTATGTTCTTTAAAAAAATGCCTTTACGCGCTTTCTCAACAGCAACTATATCAATATCTGTAGCAAATATTTGTAAACTAATTTTTTTACTTTTTTTAACGTGCTGCATCACCTCATCAAAAATAATAGCTAATGAATACGCTTCTTCACCTGTAGAGCAACCAACAACCCAAGCTCTTAATACATACCCATTTGGCAATTTATTAATTAATGCAGGAAGTACTTTTTCTTTAAGTAGTTCCCATACAGCTATATCGCGAAAAAAGTTAGTTACACCAATTAACAACTCTTTAAAAAGAATTTCTACTTCGCTTGGATTATCCTGTAAAAATCGCACATAGTTTTCAATTTTATCTATTTTATGTACTCCTTTTCGTCTTTCAATTCTTCGAAACAGCGTGTTTTTTTTATATAAAGCGAAATCGTGTCCTAGTTGTTCACGTAGAATAATAATAACTTTATCTATATTATTGCTGGTTTTATGTGCAATTTTTTCACTGGCACTTGCCTTTGGATACAATTTAATTAACTCAATTAATTTTAAAGGCAACTCTTTTACAGGTGCCACTATATCTGCAACTACTGCTTTAATAGCACTAATTGGCATCCCGTTAAATTTAGCATCTATAGGATCTTGTACTAAAACAACTCCGCTGTGTTCTTTAATTGCTTTTAACCCCAAACTACCATCGCTCCCCATTCCTGAAAGTATTATTCCAATACTTTTATGTTGTTTGTCCAAAGCAAGTGAGCGGAAGAAAATATCAATTGGCAATCGTAATCCACGCGATTCTATTGGGGCAAATAAATGCAATACGCCTTTTAATATAGACATACTTTTATTTGGAGGAATTACATAAATAGTGTTTGGTTTTACCAAAAGGTTGTCTTTAACCTGCAAAACCATCATATTTGTAGTTCGTTGCAACAGCTCAGGCATCATACCCACATAGTTTGGATCTAAGTGCTGAATTACAACAAACGCCATTCCAGTAGCATTGGGCATATTTTTAAAGAAAAGTGATAAAGATTCTAAACCACCAGCAGAAGCGCCAATACCAACTATTGGAAAATCAGCACTTTTAGGTGGTTTAGCTTCAATTTTTTTAACTTTTGTTTTACTCTTTAAATCTGTTTTTTTTTATAACCATTTTTTGTAATCCTTAATTACATGCTTTAAAGATAATTAATTTTAAGCGTTTACGAATTATTTTACGTCTGTTATTTTTACTTTTAAGAAGAAGAAGAAGAAGAAGAAGAAGAAGAAGAAGAAGAAGAAGAAGAAGAACCAATAATTTTAACCAAAACCTTATGCAAACCTTGTGTATAAAAAAAGGTTTAAAAACTTCATATTTTTAAACCTTTTAGTGCTTTTTATGATTTAAGGAGCGTACATAATCTCTAAGTAATTGTTAAAATCAGTTCACTTTTCGCTGAAGATTTACTCCCAAAATAATTCCACATTTTTTGTGGGATTATGTTTTAACACCTCTTATTTAATTTAACAATTCTGGCTTACTAAATATCAATTCTATCTTTTGTTCTTTCTGATTAGTAGTCTAAATTTAAGACTTTGTAAACTTAAGATGTATAGAGCTTTTTTACCTGATCAATACTTAATACTTCCTTGTTTTTAAGAATAAAGAAAGGGAAAATTGTACGAATATTTCTTAGTCCAAATTCTTTACTGTTATACGTGTTAATTTTTGTTTCATAGTAGTTGATTTATTTAAAATTTCAAATAAAATCAACCCAATTTACTCGTGGAGAAAGTAAAGATACTTTTTTAGTTAGTTTGTTAGGTTGCGAATGTAGCATAAATTATATGATAAATATCATATTTTGATATTTGACATCATTCTTGTCGTAAATGGTATAATTATAGTGTTTTATGGAATTTTCATGATTAATTTAAAATTAATGATATCTCATTTACATTACTACTTTCTTTCATAAACAAAAAAAACAACGATTGTAAAATCATAACTTTTCCTTTTTATGAGATTTCTATTATTTTACTACCAAAATAATGGTGTTCTGTTTTTTGAACAACTAACTTTTACATTCTTATTTATAAGCAAATGGTACATTTAAGAGATCGTTTATTTCTTAAAACCTACCTAAGTAAATATCCAACTTATTAATACAACAATTAAGAAGATAGGGTTGCTAATTTTAGTATATTGCTTTTTTAAGCACATTGATAAACTAAAGATATTTAAGAAGTTAATTCAACCATTATTATAATTGTTAATTTAACAAAATACGTTTCAATTCTATAAATAGCACATTAAAATGTAAATAAAACTTAAAATTATGAGTACTACAGATTGGTTAGGGTTTATTGGGGTGTTTCTAATACTGCTAGCTTATATTTTAAATATATTGGACATTATTACCAACAAAAATTTGTATTTTATCCTTTTAAACTTCGTAGGAGCGTCATTAGCTTGTTTGGCTTCTATACTTTTAAACTATTTACCATTCATAATTTTAGAAGGAGTTTGGGCCTTGGTATCTTTAATTTCATTCATTAAATATTTTAAACAACATCAATAATTTGTAATTCATGGCGAAAAAAGGACGAGCGAAAAACACAAAAAATAAAGCAAAGCACTCTAAGTTAATGAATCAAAAAAAGACAAAATTGAGAGATGCTAAAGAATTACATACGAAACGTATAAAAGCTATTATTAAAAAACATCAAGAAGAATCTGACTAAACTTCAAAAAAAAACCTCATTTATAATTAAATGAGGTTTAAATAATAAATTATACTTTACCAGCTTTCTTTTCTCTTTTAGCTGCCTTTTTTTCTTTAGCAGTTTTAGCTGGTTCTTTTTTTACGGTTTTCTTTGCGTCTTGACTTTTTGCCATACTCGTATATTTTTAAAAGTTAATTTTTTAGTTATTAATACATGTAAATATAAAAAATGTTTTATTACATCCGCAAAAATATTGCAATCTTTTATATATAATAGTATTTAATAGCCTGTTTACTCAAATATTCATAAGTTTCATTCCTTATAAGACTCCATAAATATCAAATTAAACGAAATTAAGAACAACATATTAACTTACAAACCAATCATATATGCTAAAGAAACACTAAAAAAACTTGTTGAAGTAAGATTTGATTCTTCTCCAATAGGATGTGGAAAATTAATGGTGTATCCTACTTCAAAATCAAATGAATTTACATTGTATTGCAAAGGAATACTTAATTGAGTGTTAATTAAATTAAACGTTTCATTTCGTATATATTCTGTAACAATTTCACCTCCAATAAAATTAATTCTTGCTAAATCAATGGTTTGTTTTCCTGCAGAAATACTTATTTGTGGCTTCAGTTTTAAACTTGATTTCTTTGTTTTCAATAAATTAAAAGAAGCGTAACTATTGGACGTTATTTGAAACGATTCATCTTCTCCAAACAAAAAGGCTCCTGAAAGTTGAGTTCCTAAAGTTCTATTTTTATTTCTAATCCCTAATCCTGCATTTAATGTATTGCTATAAATAGCATTGCTATCATTGGCATATAAATATTTTGAATACGATGCATAGTATTTAAACAATTTCTTTTTTCCGAAGTTGTTACCATACCCAACTGTTACAGTAGTAACATCCCAATTTGGTACAAAATCACTATAATAATTACCCGACAAACTAGCAAATAATCCGCTAGAATTTACATAGGTAATTTGTGGGCTCACATTGTACTGATCTATCCCTATATCTCTACCAGAAAAATAAGTATCACTATTATAGGTCGTAGAAATATATAAAAATTGATACTTTGAAAGTGATTTAATTAAATCATTTATTAACTCATCTTCCATAAAAAATTCATCCACAAAATCATCCAATTCTTTTTCTTTAGTTGGCACTTGTGCATAAACAGAAAAAAGGCCAAAGCCCCATACCAATAATAATGTAGTAAAAAATTTCATTTATAGCACAATTTTAATAAGTGGTTGAGGGAATTCCCTCAACCACTTAAATTATGGGGTTAATTTATTAATTTTATTAATTTTTACCGCGTCGTTTTCTATTTTCTTTCATGGTCTCTCTTAATTCATTAACGCCTTGTGTCTCTTTATTGGTTTGCATTCTACTACTTATTTGTTGGCGTTGTTCACTTGTAATCGTATTTTTAAACTGTTGTTTACTTTCTTGTACACTTGCCTTATGATCAACTAACATCGCTTTTTGACCTTTTGTTAAACTTAACATTAAAGCATCATGTTTTTCTTGTTTTGAAAGTGCTGTATTTTCAAAAATAGCCAGTTGCTCTTCATTAAAACTCTTTTTAAACAGTTCTCTATGTTGCTTAATTATTTCTCTTTGCTCATGAATCATTTCCTTTTGTTGCTCGGACAAGTTTTCAAGTAATGCAGCATTATCCATTCCTTGATTTTTATGTAAATTTTGGGACTTGTTTTGCTGTTGATTTTGCTTTTCTTGTTGAGCTTCAATAGTTGAAATTCCAAAAAGAAACAAAAATACGACCAACAACATTATTTTTATAGATTTCATCTTTTGTATTTTTTTACTTATAAAT
>NZ_CALAEQ010000243.1 GCF_937891065.1 uncultured Lutibacter sp.
TTACGCAAAAAAATGAATATAAAAAAATCAGAAAAACTCTCTAAAATAATAAGAAAACTATAAATATTTAAGTATTAAAAACAAGTATATAAATAAATGTAAAATGAGAAATAAATTAAGTACACTAGCAGTTGCATTAATTCTATTCGGAATAGGGTTAAATGCCCAAGAGAAAAAGGACAACATTCGTATTAACCAATACGGACAAGAAGTACAAGCGATTCCTTTAAAAACTGAAGCACAAGATGGTTTTATCAAGTGGTTTTCAGAAGATGGTAACTATAAAATGTGGATGGACAACAGAGTTCAACTAGATGGTTATATGTTTAAGTCAGATGCTCTTAACGAATTGGGTAATGGAATCACAATTCGTAGAATGCGTTTTGCAATGAAAGCTGAATTTTGGCAAAATTGGTATGGAGAAATTGATTTAGATTTTGAAAGTTCAGGAACTGAAATTAAGGATGCGTATCTTAAATATACCGCAGATTCAAAAAAATGGAACTTAAAAGCAGGTCACTTTAAAGAAGGTTATGGGATGGAAACAACCACAACTTCAAGATATTTATTATTTATGGAGCGTTCATTTGCTTCAGTTTTAGACCCATCACGTCATTTAGGTTTTCAAACTAATATTTTCGCGGATAAATTTTTATTTGTAGGTGGTGTTCATTTCAACACAGTAGGTGATGCAGAGGAAGTTACCTTTACTAAAGATGCGAATAAAGATGATGGAGTTGATGAAGGGTATTCATTAACAGGTAGAATTGTTTGGGCTCCAATAAATGATAATGAAAATTTATTACACGTTGGTATGGCGGCTACACATAGAACTCCTAAAACACATTGGGAAGGTGGTGCATATAGACTTAGTACAAGATCTCATTCAGCAGTAAATAGAAAAAAATTCATAGATACAGATGATATTTCAGGTGTTGATAATGTATTTGGATATACTTTTGAATTGGCTGGGAAATATAAAGGCGTTATGTTTCAAGGGGAATATAAAGAGCACAATGTTAATATGATTGAAGGTATAGATGCTTCTTTTAAAGCATATTATGCACAAGCAGCGATTTTATTAAAAGGTGGTCATCATAACTACAACACAGCTGAGGGTGAATTTACTAGAATTACTCCGGGATCAGATAAAGGAGATATTGAATTTGCATTAAGATACGACTATGTTAATTTAAATGACTTTGACGCTAGTATTTATGGTGGTTCAGCAGAAGGATATACTGCAGGTTTAAATTACTATGTAAATCCAAATATAAAATTTGTAGCGAATTATACGTACCACAACCATGACCGCTTTGCAAATGGAAAAGGTAAATTATATGTTGGTCACGATAGTGCAGGAAACTTAACAAAAGATTGGTCATTAGTAACAGAAGCAGAAGGTGAAGCAGGAGATGATTATGGTCAGTTTTCAGTAAGACTTGAAGTTAATTTTTAATAATTATATCTAAAAAATAAAACAATGAAAAATTTAAAATATATATTTCTAACTATAATTATGTTATCTGCTGCTTATAGTTGTGTAGATGATGAGGTAATGACAAAAGAAGGGCCTGTTGTAGAAGGCAGTGTGCTAAAATTAAATGAAATAATGTCCAAAGATGTTGGTGATAACCCAGATTGGATAGAAGTTTATAATAGCGGGACTCAAGATATGGATATCTCAGGATATTTTGTGAATGATAAACCAACTGCCGCAGGTGGATATGAAATTCCTGCTGGTACAATTATTTCAGCGGGTGGATTTTATCTTGTTGATGCAAATGAATCTGGTGAATCAATTAGTTCTGGTGGGGAAGATGTTAGTTTATCAGAACCTGATGGAACAGTTATAGACCATACAGTTACTCCAGATATGAGTAGCGATGTTGGGCTTACTTGGGCAAGAGAAATTGATGGTGCAGGAGAGTGGAAGGTTAGTTCTCCAACTCCAGCTTCTTCTAATGGTTCTGCGACAAATACAGCACCAATTTTATCTGCTGAACCATTAACTGAATTTATAGATGTTTATGGAGTTACAGCTTCAGATGCTGATGGAATTTCTTCAGTAAAATTAATTTTTATGGCTGGCGAAAGTGTGCAATCTTTAGATATGGCATTAGTTGATGGTGAATACAAAACATCGGTATCAAAAGCAAAAGTTGGAGAAACAGTAAAATACTATGTTGTTGCAACAGATAATACAGGTTTAAAATCGTATTATCCAGAAAATGGAAGCAATCAACCTGCTGAATATACAGTTGTTGGTGGCGTTCAAGATTTGGAAATAGCTGGAGAAATGGATGGAAATAGAGGTGATGTTACGTTTACAGTTACTGCATTATACCCTGATCAAGTTGATGAAATTAGATTGTATTATTTACTACCTGGGCAAATGCAAGATGATGTGAATGATGAAAAAGAAAAAGTTGTATTAGATAAAGACGGAGACACTTTTTTAGGAGTAATTCCTGCTCTAAATGCTGAAGGTGTAGTTCGTTATTATATTAGAGTAGAATATATAGATGGAACAAAAACGTATTTTCCTTTAGAAGAATTAGATGCAGAAGAGAATGTAATAAGTGACTTTAATCACGATTTAGGAACAACTTGGCCAAGTTACACAGTTGAAGCTATTACTTATGATGCTGTTGTCGAAACTACAATTACTTCAACAGAAGGACCTGTATCTAGTATAACATTCCCTACAAATCCTATACCGGGATCAGATATTAATGTAGTTGTAGCTTATACAAGTTCTGAAGAAATAGTGGAAGCTAGAATTTATTTTGCAGTTGGTGATGCGCCAGTTTATGTAAAAGCAAATAAAGTTTCAGGTGAAGATGACGCTACATTTACACAAACAAGTGTAACTATAAATTTAAAAGACGTCGTTACTGATGGTGATGGATTGTCATTAAGTGAAACTGGAGCAAAAGTTTCTTTCTATGTGCGTATTGCTACAGCAACAGCTGAATATTATTATTCAAATACAGGTGCAATGTCTATAGATGACACTCCAGGAGGCGGAACTACTGATGAATCAGATGCCTTTAAAGCAGATCCATCACTTTGGAATGTTTACACAGTTCAATAATAATTAATAAAACCAGCTTGTGATTTTTCACAAGTTGGTACTTTAAAAATGATGCATTTAAGTAAAATATTAAGTTTTACCATACTATTTTTTGGCTTTTTTATAGCTTGTAGTAAGAGTGAACCTGTAGTTAAAACTAACAACGATCTCGAGTTAATTTCAAGTGAAAAAATAAATGTATCAGAAGCTTCTGGCTTAACAATTAATGCTTTAGGTTCCTCTTTATATACTGTAAGTGATAATACGGGCAATATATATGAATTATCAACTGATGGGACTGTTATAAAAGAATATGCTTATAATGGTAATGATGTTGAAGGAATTTCTATGGTATCCAATAATAAAGTGTTATTGGTTGAGGAAAGAACCAAAGAAATTGTGGAATATGATTTAAGCTCAAAAACTTACAATAAGCATAAAGTAATTTATAGTAATAATGATTCAAATAGTGGTCTTGAAGGAATAGCTATTAACTTAAATGACAATACTATTTTTATTCTTAATGAAAAAAATCCAGGATTATTAATGCGTTTAAGAAGTGATTTTTCAATTATCGAATCTTATGATTTAGATTTTGCATCAGATTATTCAGGAATATTTCACGATAAAGACTTAAATATTTTATGGATTTTGAGTGATGAAAGTAAAACTATAAATAAATGCAGTTTAAAAGGAGCGTTAATTAAAAGCTATGCAACTAATGTTATTAAAGGTGAAGGAATTGTAGTAACAAATAACATTATTTATATAGTGAGTGATTCAAATTCAACACTTTATAAATTTAACAAACCAACGGAATAATAACCCAACAAAACTAAAAAAAAATAATTATGCCTAAACTAGAAATGAAAGTAGGCGAAATATCTAAACCAAGATTTGAGTTTAGAACATTCGGTCAAAATTTCGATGAATCAGCTAAAAGAATGGCAAGATTATCGGTTCCAATTCCTGAAAAAGTTTGGG
>NZ_CALAEQ010000244.1 GCF_937891065.1 uncultured Lutibacter sp.
TGCATTTTCTTTTATAGGATCATAAAAACCTACTAAATTATATTTTTCTGATTGATTTAATAATTTTAAATGGATTTTACCAAGATGTCCGGCTCCTAAAACTCCTGCTTTTAATATCATAAGAATGTTTATTTTTAGATAAACAAAAGTAAGAATCTTTAAGCATTTATTCCTATTTTTAGCAACTCAAATTTAGCAATTAGTGAAGGATACACACAAACATCAAGGACTTAGAAATCAATTAGCAAAAATTTTAGAAGAAAAAGGAATTACAGACAAAAATGTATTGACAGCAATTGCCAATGTTCCTCGCCATTTATTTATGGATTCTGGTTTTGTAGATTTTGCATACCAAGATAAAGCGTTCCCAATAGCTGCTGACCAAACAATTTCACAACCATATACGGTAGCTTTTCAGACAGAGTTATTACAAGTAAAACCAGCTCATGAGATTTTAGAAATAGGTACAGGTTCTGGTTATCAAACTGCTGTTTTGATAGAAATGGATGCTAAAGTTTATACAATTGAACGGCAGAATGAATTGTTTAAAAAAACGAAGTTGTTTTTACCTAAAATAGGTTATAAACCTAAGAAAATGATTTTTGGTGATGGTTATAAAGGCTTAATTGAAAATGCTCCTTTTGATGGGATTATTGTGACTGCCGGAGCTCCTTTTGTCCCAAATGCTTTATTAGCTCAGTTAAAAATAGGAGGTAGGTTGGTAATTCCTATTGGAGATGATTTACAAACAATGACCTTATTTATTAGAACTAGCGAAAAAGATTTTGAAAAACACGAATTAGGTAAATTTAGATTTGTACCTATGTTAAAGAAGAGAAATTAGTTTTATCTAATACCATAATGTTTTTTTGCGTTGTATGAATCTAATTCATTAAGTTTTATTAAAATTAGTGATTTCCATGTATTCTGTTCATCTTTATTAGAAGAATAATCAGTTAAAACATCAAATTTGTATTGATATTTTTTAAGTAAAATGTTATTTTCATTATACACTTCTATATAGGAAATGTCACATGCATTATTTCGTTTTAATTTTTGAAATTGTTTTCTTAATTTTCTTGCGAAAATTTCTTGTATGTCAAAGTGTATTTGTTCGTGTTCTAAAAGATTATCAGAACTTTTGTTTTTTGAATATGAATGAAATCTATTAAATGTAGGAATTATAGTGTAGGAGTAAATCTCATTGTTAGAATAGGCTCTAATTAATTGCATTTCAAGGAAAGATAATGCTGTAATTCTTTTTTTATAATTAGGAGTACCTGAAAAATCATTCCAGGAAAGCTTATAATTTTCATCCCATATAATTAATGAATCTAATTTTTGGGCATTTATGTTAAAAAAAAAGGAAAGAAATAGTAAAATTATTATTTCTTTCCTTTTTAAAGTTAACTGTTTATATATTTTCATAGCAAAAAATGATAACAAATAATAATACCTCAGTTAATTAGAAATATCATTAAATTATTATCAAATTTTATGCCAATACTGTGTTCTTCCTAGTAAAGCAAAACCAATATATCCACGAACTTTTAGTTTGTTATCTCCATCCAAAGTAATGTAGCATTTATATTCCTTTCCTGTTTTTGGGTCCAAAATTTTGGCATCATTCCATTCATCACCATCTTCAGATAATCCATTGATTATAACCATACCTTTAATTGGTTTGTTTTTATTTTCGCCTTTGCATAAATCACAAAGTTTATCTTCCTTACCTTTTTCTAATAATTGTACAATTTTAGCATAGGCTTTCCCATCAACTTTATAAATTTCAACAATAGACTTTTCTTTACCAGTTTCATCATCAATAGTTTTCCATTTTCCGAAAATTGACTGTGCGTTACTGGTAAAAGTTCCAAATGCTATACAAGCAATTAAAATTAAAATACTTTTTTTCATCTTTTTAATATTTATTAAATTATTAATCATACTTAGCGTCAAATTGTCCATTCCACTTTCCTTGAACTTTTAAAACTTGTTCAATAACATCACGAACACAGCCAAAACCTCCTTTTTTATGAGAAACATACAATGATATATCTTGAATTTCTGGTGCGGCGTCATTTGGGCAACAAGGTAATCCAACTTTTTTCATAACTGGATAATCTGGAATATCATCACCCATATATAAAATATTTTCAGCTTTTAAATTGTGAAGTTTTTTATATTCTTCAAATTGATTTAATTTCTTGTGAGCTCCTAAATAAATATCGGTAATACCTAAACCTTGTAATCTTGTTCGAACTCCTTCATTTGTTCCTCCAGAAATGATACATACATTATAACCAGCCATTACCGCTGTTTTCATTGCATAACCATCTTTAATATTCATATTTCTAATCATTTCTCCATCAGGAAAAATAGTTATAACTCCATTTGTTAGAACTCCATCAACATCAAAAATAAATGTGGTGATTTGGGGCATAATTTCTTTATAACTTTTCTCCATACGTATTATTGATAGATTTGGTTAGCAATGTATAAATTTCTCGTTGATTTATAAGTAACATTGTTTCGTGTTTTTCAGTAGTCTTTGTATCATTTCTTCTTGCGGGTCCTGTTTGAGCTTCATAAGGTGTAATTTCATCTATTTTTGAAGCAGTTTCAAGTATTAGCGGTTTTAAAATTTCAAACGGTACGTTAGCAGTATTACAAATATCATGCCCAATTTTATACATAACATTTACAAAGTTATTTACAAAAACTGCGGCAAGGTGTAATTTTTCGCGTTGTTCAGAATTAATAATATGAACAGTATTTGAAATTTTTGATGCTAATTGAGATAATAATTTTAAATCTTTTTCATTTTCAGCCTCTAAACAAATTGGAATGGTTGAAAAATTAACTTCTCGTTCTTTTGAAAAGGATTGTAAAAGGTAAAATACGCCTTTATTTGATATAGTTAGAAGATCTTTCATAGCAACTCCACCAGAAGTATGAACTACTAGTTTTTCTTTAAAATTTATTTTTGATGAAAGACTAGAAATAGCATTATCTGATACAGAAATGATATAAATATCAGCATCTTTTAATTCACTTAACTTATTAGTAATTGAAGTGGAATTTTTTAAATGTTGAATTTTCTCAATACTTCTATTGTAAACCTGAACTAGGTTTATAGTATCATTTTTTAACAATTGAGTTGTTAAATGATGTGCTACATTTCCACCGCCAAGAATTACAACGTTAATCATGCTACGAATATAATTGAATTGAACCATAAAAAAAATTCCATCTTTTTAAAAGATGGAATTTTTAGTAATAATTATTTTAGTATTATAATACTTATTCTCTAATTGCAGCTTGAGCAGCAGCTAAACGTGCGATTGGCACACGGAAAGGAGAACAAGATACGTATTCCATACCAACTCTATGGCAGAATTCAACTGAACTAGGCTCACCACCATGTTCACCACAAATACCAATTTTTAAACTTGGACGAGCAGCTTTACCTTTTTCACATGCCATTTCAACTAATTGTCCAATACCTTCTTGATCTAACACTTGGAAAGGATCGTGTTTTAAGATACCTTTTTCAATGTAGATAGGTAAGAATTTACCAGCATCATCTCTTGAATATCCGAATCCCATTTGAGTAAGGTCATTTGTTCCAAAAGAGAAGAATTCAGCATGTTCAGCGATTTTATCAGCAGTTAAACAAGCGCGAGGAATCTCGATCATTGTTCCTACTAAGTAATCAACTTCTAAACCTTTTTCAGCAAATACAGCAGCAGCAACCTCACGGATGATGTCTTCTTGCATTTTAAACTCTTGCATAGTACCAATTAAAGGAACCATGATTTCTGGTTTAGGATTAAATCCTTTAGCTTTTAAATCACAAGCCGCTTCTATAATTGCACGTGCTTGCATTTCAGTAATTTCTGGGTACGTATTTCCTAAACGACAACCTCTATGACCTAACATTGGGTTAAATTCGTGCAAAGATTCAACTTTAGCTTTTACAAGCTCAACATCAACACCTAATCTTTCAGCCATTTCAACTTGAGATGCGGCATCGTTTGGAGTAAACTCATGTAATGGTGGATCCAATAAACGAATTGTAACACCAAATCCATCCATAGCTTCAAGAATTCCGTAGAAATCTTCACGTTGGATTGGTAATAATTTAGCTAATGCATTTTTACGACCAGCTAAGTCTTCAGCAAGAATCATTTCACGGATAGCCCAGATACGATCTCCTTCGAAGAACATATGCTCAGTACGACAAAGTCCAATACCTTTTGCACCAAATTCACGAGCAGCTTTTGCATCATCAGGAGTATCAGCATTTGTACGAACGTACATACGAGTATTTTTTTCTGCTAATTCCATTAATTTTGCAAAATCGCCATCTAATGTAGCAGTCATTGTATCTACTTTTCCTTCATATACAATACCTGTAGTACCATTTAATGAAATGAAATCACCTTCTTTATAAACAACACCACCAACAGTCATTGAAGTTTTAGAAACAACTAAACCTGCAGCAGAAGAGATACAACATTTACCCATTCCACGTGCAACTACAGCTGCGTGAGAAGTCATACCACCACGTTCAGTAAGGATACCTTCAGCAGCATACATTCCTTTTAAATCTTCAGGAGAAGTTTCACGACGAACCAAAATTACTTTTTTACCATCAGCAGCCCATTTCTCAGCAGCATCAGCAGAAAAAACAACTTGACCTGTTGCAGCACCTGGAGATGCAGGAAGACCTTTAGAGATTTCTTTTGCAGAAACTAAAGCGTCTTGATCGAATACAGGGTGTAATAATTCATCTAATTTATTAGGCTCTTGACGTAAGATTGCAGTTTTTTCGTCAATAAGACCTTGTTCTAACATATCTACTGCCATTTTTACCATTGCAGCACCAGTACGTTTACCGTTACGAGTTTGAAGCATCCAAAGTTTACCTTCTTGAATAGTAAACTCCATATCTTGCATATCTTTGTAGTGATCTTCAAGTTTTTGTTGAGTCACATTAAGTTCTTGATATAATGAAGGCATTACTTCTTCTAAAGAAGGAAAGTTTTTAACTCGGTCTCCTTCTGAAGTACCGTTACGTTCAGCCCAACGTTTAGATCCTATTGTAGTAATTTCTAATGGAGTACGAACACCAGACACAACATCTTCACCTTGTGCATTTATTAAGTATTCACCATTGAATTGGTCTTCACCAGTTGCAGCATCACGAGAGAAACAAACTCCTGTTGCAGAAGAATCACCCATATTACCATATACCATTGCTTGTACGTTTACAGCAGTACCCCATTCAGAAGGAATGTTTTCCATTCTTCTGTAAAGTATAGCTCTTTCAGTATTCCAAGAATCGAATACAGCACAAACAGAACCCCAAAGTTGATCCCATGGATTTGTTGGGAAGTCAACACCTGCGTGTTCTCTAATTACTGCTTTATAACCTTCAACTAGCGTTTTAAGATCTTCAACTGTTAATTCAGTATCAATTTTATAACCTTTTGCTGCTTTTAATTCGTCAAGAATAACCTCAAATGGGTTATGGTGTCCTTCTTCAGCTTCAACACCCATTACAACATCACCATACATATGTATGAAACGACGGTAAGAATCGTATGCAAATTTTGCATTACCTGATTTTTCAGCAATAATTTTTACTGTTTCATCATTCATACCTAAGTTAAGAACTGTATTCATCATACCTGGCATAGAAGCACGAGCACCTGAACGAACAGATAATAACAAAGGAAAAGAACCATCAGTTGGATTGAATTTTGCTCCCATTGTAAGCTCAGTTGCTTTAACAGCTTCTTCAACTTGTTCTTTTATAGTTTGAACAACAGCATCTTTTCCATAAAGATTGTACTCAGTACAAACTTCTGTAGTAATTGTAAATCCTGCAGGAACAGGTATTCCAATTAAACCCATTTCTGCTAGGTTAGCTCCTTTACCTCCTAAAAGGTTTTTCATAGTGCTATTTCCATCTGCAGTCTTACCTCCAAATTTGTAAACTCTTTTTTTTCCTTCCATTATTATTATACTTTAATTTATTATGTTATTTTTTAATTTATGAGGGCACAAATTTAGGGAATTTCCTCCTAATCTCGTATGATTTATATCATTGATTTTTAGCACGAAAACGATTTAGATGTAAATATTTTAACTTTTTTAATACATAAAAAGTAAGAATCTTATGAAATAACTAAATTTATTGAATCATTTTTAATTTAGAATTCTTGACTTAATAATTCTCCTGAAAGTTGTAATAATTTTAATTCAGCATTTTTAGCATCATATTTAGCAGAATTTAAATTTGACTGTGCATTTAAAAGATTTACTTGTGCTTGTCTAAATTCTATAGATGTTATTTGGCCTAATTTAAATTGTTCTTCGGTTCTTGAAAAATTTCTCTTATTTGTTTCAACATTTTTTTTTTCTGCTTTTAAAATAAATAAAGCATTGTTGTAAATTTCTAAAGCGTTTGCAATAGAGCGCTCTAATTCATTTTCTATTAGTTCTTTTTGAACTTGTAAATTATCAGCTGTTATTTTTGAATTTTGAATACGTGTTTTTGTATTTCCACCATCAAACAAATTCCAATTTAAACTAACTCCTGCATTTATTCCTTTTGATAATTGTTCTGAATTAGCAAATGTTAAATCATAATCATATTTATTAAATCCGTAAGAGCTATTAAAATTAAGGGTAGGGAATAGGTCAGACTTGTTAATTTTTGTATCAAAATTACTTAGCACAATACTCTTTTCTACTTTCAGTATTTCAATATTATGACTTTTTGCTTTTTCTAATAAATTTTGATAATCAAATATCAAATTAAATGATATACCGGTATCAACAGTGAAATCGTTAGTTATGGTTCTTCCTAAAAGTAAATTTAAATCGCGCTTAGAGTTTGCTAAAAAACGTTGTGTATTTATATATCTAATACTATCATTATTTACATCTACTTCAGCATTTAAGACGTGTAATTTTGTACTTTGTCCATAATCAAAACTCAATTCAGCCCGTTTTAATCGTTGTTTTGAAATTTTTAAGGACTCTAAAATATTCAATTCATCCTCGGTTAATTGCGCAACATCATAATAGATTGTGAAAATTTGTAATACTGAATTTTCAATAATAGCTTGGGCTTCAAGTTCAGATAAATTATAGGCTTCTTTTAATTTTTTATAATTATAGGTTCTTCCTAAACCATCAAATAACGTATAATTTAAACCGATTGAAGCATTGTATAATTTAGACTCAGCATCATTAGTTTCTGAAACATCTCCATTTTGAGATGTAAATTCACTAGAGTTATTATTGTAGTTTGCTCCTGCTGATGCTGTTACTTTTGGTAAGAAACCGCTATTGTAAATGCTTGCATTATTCTCAGCAATTTTTACTTTATTTTTTGCTATCTGAATACCGTAATTATTCTCCAATGCTAGATTAATTGCATCTTCTTTGGTCAGTTTTTCTTGAGAAAATCCTATTGAAAAACTAAATAAAAATAGAATTGTTATTTTATGAATGTTGTTCATCATTTTCGCTTTTTAATTCAATAATTGCTCTTTCAACTTCTTCTTTAGTTACTTTTTTACCAGTTATTAACCACTTAATAAAAACTTTAATATCATTTGAAACCGATAATAGTAACGGTAACATAACTAAAGTTAAAACAGTTGCAATGGCAATACCGTAGGAAATGGAAATAGCCATAGGTTTTAAAAATTGAGCTTGTCTACTTTTTTCTAACAATAATGGAGCTAAACCAGCTATAGTTGTTAGTGTGGTTAATAAAATTGCTCTAAACCTTGATATAGAAGCTTGTATTAGTGCTTCATCATATTTTAGACCTTGTTTTAAGTATCCATTAAATTTTTCAATAAGTACAAGTCCATCATTTACCATAATTCCAATTAAAGCTATAATACCCAACCATGAAAGTATGTTTATTGGAAAATCATGGACCCAATGACCTACGATTATACCAATTAAACTAAAAGGAATCATTAATAATAACAAAATGGGTTGTTCATAAGACCTAAATGTAAAAGCAATTACAATATAAATAAGTGCTAAAATTATTAACCCAACTTTTTTAACTGAAGTTATAGTTTTTTGTGCTTCTCTATTTTGACCTTCATATGCTGCTGAAACTGTAGGATATTTTGAAGTAATTTCAGGTATGACATTTGCTTTTATATCGTCTAAAATATCTGTAGCACTTTCACCCGGAGATTTCATATCTGCTGTGATTTGAATTTCACGTTTACTACTTAAATGATTTATAGCAACATCTCCTCTTTGAATTTCATAAGTTGCAATTTCAGATAAAGGGACGTTTTGATTTGACGGAGTAGTAATCCACATATCATTCAAGTCTTTTATAGATGATCTATCTTCTTTTTTATAACGTACCCAAACTTTAATTTCATCCTGCCCACGCTGAAAACGTTGTGTTTGCAAACCAAAAAAACCTGAACGGACTTGGCTCATCACAGTTTGTAAATTTAATCCCAATAAATAAGCATTGTCTTTTAACTTAATTTGAATTTCTTTAATCCCAGCAGGATCATTGTCTGCAATATCTTTTAATTGAGAGTTTTTAGCTAAAATTTCTTTCAGTTCAATTTTAGCAGCTTTCAATTCTTCAATATTATTTCCTAGCAAAGAAACAGCCACCGGACTTCCTCCAAAATTTCCTCCTGAACCAAAAGTTAAGCTTTCAACACCATGAACAATACCAACTCTTTCCCGAATGGCATTTGTTATTTCTGGTGAAGAAAATTCTCTTGCTTCTCCAGGCAATAAATTTACAGTTAAACTCCCGTTTGAAGTTCCAGGGCCAATTCTCTTAATTATATTTTCAACAACGGAAACATTTCCAGTTTGTTTTTTAGTAAACTCTTCATTTATATCCCAAACTGCTACTTCAATTTTTGAAATTATAGAATCAGTAATCATTTCATTAGTTCCTTGAAGCATTTTTAAATCTATGCTAATTCTATCACTGGCAATTGAAGGGAAAAAAGAAGTTTTAACAATTCCTCCTCCAAGTGCTCCAATACTTAAAATAAGCAATGTGATTGGTATTGCAAAACCAAATAATTTATGCTTTAAAAAAAACTTTAAATAAGGAGCATAAAAAGTATCTCTAAAATAAAAGAGTCCTTTTTCAGCAACTTGATTTACATTAAAGAAGAAGGTGTTTAATTTATTTCTCTTTTTCTCTTTTCTTTCTAAAGCTTTAGAATGAGCAATATGTGCAGGTAAAATAATTAAAGCTTCAATTAATGATACAGCTAATGTTAAAATTACAATAACTGATACTTCACTAAAGAAGTTTCCTATTCTTCCATCTAAAAAGAAAAATGTTGAAAAAGCAATAATAGTAGTTAATATTGCTGAAACTATAGGAGGGATTACTTCTAATGTACCATCAATTGCAGCACGTATGGGAGTTTTCCCTTTTTCGTAATGATGATAAATATTTTCTCCAATTACAATTCCATCATCTACTAATATACCAATTACAATAATCATCCCAAACAATGAAAGTACATTGATGGTTACCCCTAAATTTGCAGCAAAAATAAACATTCCAAAAAATGCAATTGGAATACCAAAGGCTACCCAAAATGCCAAACGAACATTTAAAAATAGCGCTAAGAAAAAGAGCACTAATAAAACACCCATTCCAGCATTTTTTATCAATAACTCTGTTCGTTGTTTTAAAGCAATTGAATTATCACTAGAGATATCTATTTGAACATTATCTTGCTGTAAATTAAATTTTTTAATGTATTCTTTAACGTTCTCAGCAGTAGAAATTAAATCTTCACTATTCGTATTACTTACCGTAATATCTATAGCGTTTTTACCATTAAAGTATAGTCTGTCGGGGGTTTCGGACCAAGTGTCTGAAACATCTGCAATGTCGCTAAGTCTAATAATATTTCCACTTGCATCAGCTCTTACAACTAAATTCAAAAGCTCATTTCCAAAATAATTTTTGTTACGAGCTCTAATTAAATAATCTTCATCATTGGTTTTAATATTTCCACCAGAGATTAATAAATTAGTTTTACTAATGGCGCTTGATACCTCCGTAAAGGATAAATTATAGGCACGTAAGTCATTTTCTCTCACTGCAATTTCAATTTCTTGGGCAGGAAAACCCGAAAGCCTCACTTGTGAAATTCCATCAATACTTCTTAAATCGTTTTCAACTGTTCTTGCATATTGTTTTAACGTAGCCAAAGGAATTTGATCTCCACTAACAGTAAAGCTAATGGTTGGTCTCATAGTTTCAATTTTAGCAATTATAGGAGGCTCCATTCCAGAAGGAAAGGAAGGGACTCTATCTACAGCATTTTTAACATCAGCTAAAACAACATCTATATTTTTACCTTTGATCGTTTCAACATTTATTTGTGCAGAGTTTTCTCTAGAAACCGATGTAACTCTGTCAACTCCTACAATTCCTTTTAAATTATCTTCAATTTTTAGCACAACACCTTCTTCCATTTCTTCAGGAGATGCGCCAGGATAGTTTAAACTTATGGAAATATTTTGTGATTCGGTTAACGGGAAATAAGATGATTTCATGGATAAATAACCAGCTAAACCAAATCCAATAAATGCCAATATAAATATATTAACAGCTACAGGAAATTTTATAAAATAGGATATGATTTTTTCCATTATTGTTCAATATTTTCTGTTGAAATTTTAACAAGCATACCTATATGAGATCCAGGAACAGGCTTAGATAGAAGTTTTGTTCCATTTGCTAATCCTTTAACTACAACCGATTTTTCATTTTCAAAAATAGGGTTCACGTTAACTAAATCTAAAACAGAATCTTTAACAATGTATAATTTAGAGTTTTCAATTAAAAGATTTCTAGAAACTTCAAATGCGTTTTCTTCGGCTTTAGCTTCTAAGGCAATTTCAACATATTGCCCTTCTTTTAAATCTTTACCACTTACTTGTATAAAAGCTTTTATTGTTTGAGTTGATGCATCTACTTTTCCATTTATTCTAATTACTTTACCTATCCAAGTTTTGGTTTTTTCTAAGTTGTATAATTCAACTTGTTTACCAACTTGCAGTAAATCTCTGAATTCAGATTTTACAGAAACACCTATTTCATAAACAGTTGGATCTATAAATTCTCCTAACTTTTGCCCAACTCTAATTAATGTCCCCGGATTTACCAGTGACTCTGTTAGTATTCCATTAAAAGGTGCTCTTAAATTATATTTATTCAATTTAACTTCTAAGTTTTTAACATTGTAGTATGTTGTATTTATACCGCGACCCGAAATGAAGAATTTTTCCTTTTCTGAAGTGGTTTCTGGTAATTTTTGAAGTGATTTTTGAGTGTCAAAACTTAGCAAGTAATTATGCCATTTTTGGTACTCTGAAGGGAAATCTAATCTAATATCAGGCATAACAGCTGTAATAGCATTGAATAAGTTACTTTTTTGAGCTTGTAAATTTGCATAAAACTCATCACTATTAATTTTAATAATGGTTTCACCTTTGTTAAATGATGTTCCTTGTTTAAACTCTTTTGAAGTAGTCTCTAAAACACCCTGAACTTCAGCATATAATTCAATTTTATTTTTTGCAACCAAATTACCATTTGTTGTTATAACTAAAGGAATTGCAGTGTTTATTACTGTTTCCGTAAAAACAGTCTTTACAATTTTTTCTGTGGTTGGTTTTGGTTTTTTCTTATTGTCTATTAAGTATTTAGCAATATAAATAGAGCCTCCTAAGAGAACAATTGATAAAACTATGATTAAAATATTTCTCATTGATTTAAATTTGATTAATTAAATGATTATAAAGTGTGTTTTTTTAAATTGAATTGAATTTTGGTCATTACATTAAAGAAAATCTTTTTTTCTTCTTCTGTAATTCCTTGTTGCATTTTTTCTAAAGTATGAAGCATTAAAGGTTTCATTTTAAGAAATAATAATTTTCCTGTTTCAGTAATTTGAATTAAATTTTTACGTGAATCATTTTTTGAGGGAATTCTAGTAACCAAATTATTTTTTTCCATAACATTTATAAGCCTAGTGAGTGAAGCTTTGTTACGATTGGTTATAAAGGCTAATTCGTTTTGAATAAGAGGTTCATTATCTTCAAATAAAATTTTTAAAACTATCCACTGTTCTTTTGTAACTTGAATATTATTTTGCAGAAATACTTCTGAAATATACATGTTCAATATTTTAGCAGTTCTGCCAATCCAAGGAGCGAGTGTTTTATTAAAATCTGAGTTGTCAGAATCCAAATTCATTTTATTTATTTGACGCGAATATACTAATTGTTATTTATTAGTTGCATATGCAACTATGTTAAAATTTCAATAAAATTTGCATAAAAAAAAGAGACTATTTTTAGTAGTCTCTTTTTTGAATAAAGATTGATGAATCTTTATTGAGGTGTCAATGTATTATATGTTATGGGGGTTGAATTACCTGTAAGGTCATTAACTTCAAATGAGTTGTTATTGAATTCAAAATTTAAAAGTTGTGGCATATTTTTTATAGAAGGGCTTATAATGCCAATAAATCTATTATTATTTAAAAGTAATGTTTTTAGTTTTGTAAGGTTGCCTAATTCAAATGGAACTTCACCTTCAAATAAATTATTAGCTAAAGTCAACTCTTTTAAATTAGTAAGGTTACCAACTGTATGAGGTATAATACCGTATATTGAATTATCAAAAAGGCTTAAAGTTGTTAAACTTGTTAAATTTCCAATTTCTAAAGCAAGTGTACCTGATAAGTTATTACTGCTTACGTGAAACGTTTCAAGATTTTTAAGATTATAAATAGAAGTTGGTAAATATCCGCTTAGTAAGTTATTAAAAAGTATTAATTCTTTTAGGTTAACTAAATCACCAATATTTGAAGGAATTTCACCTTCTAATTGATTCATAAATAATTG
>NZ_CALAEQ010000245.1 GCF_937891065.1 uncultured Lutibacter sp.
AATCTATAATTCCAGCTGTTGGAACCCAAATGGCTTTAATTCCTTCAATAAATGGTTCTTTTTCTTTTATTTCTTGCGAAGTTAAAAAACAAATATCTTCTGTCCCATTTTGAATTCCTCTCTTATAGATTTCATCTAAAATTGGAATTTCTTCTGGTGTAGTTGCAACAATTACTTTTCCACAAACATCGTGGTTTATATTAAATTGCTTCGCGAATTTCACCAATTGATTTCTTCCATTATTACAATTTATAGCTTTATAAGAACCTGTTTTGTAATAAATTCCAGAATGAATTACTCCCGAATTCCTACCTGTTTGATGCAAACCAACTTCAGTTTCCTTTTCTAAAATTGCTATTGATTTATCAGGGAATTTTAATTGTAATTTGTAAGCAGTTGCTGTTCCAACAATACCTGCTCCAACAACAATAAAATCGAACTTTTTATCTAACATGTTTTGAGCCTTTCATAAAGCTTAAGGTAATAAATCCTGCAATAAAAAATACAGATAAAATCAAAATAAATAATCGCAACGAATTGGTATATGAAGTTACAATCCCAGCTATTATCATTCCTAAAACAATGGCCATTTTTTCAGTTACATCATAAAAACTAAAATACGTTGCGTGATCTTGAGTTTCATCAGGAATTAATTTGGAATATGTTGAGCGTGAAAGTGTTTGAATAGCTCCCAAAACCAACCCAATAAAGCCTCCCAGTGCATAAAATTTTAAATATACATTTGGATCTTCTCTATGAAGTGAGTATGCTCCAAAACAAGCAACACTCCAAATTAATATGGTTATTTTCAATGCTTTTATATTTCCTATCTTTTCTGATAATCTTGAAAATGCAAATGCTCCCACTACTCCAACTAACTGAATCAACAAAATTGTAATAATTAAATTACTGGTTTCTAAGCCTAAATCTTTTGTTCCAAAAATAGAAGCTAATAAAATAACTGTTTGAACACCAACACTATACAAGAAAAAAGAAATTAATAATATTTTTAACTGACTTTGAGTTTTTATTTCATTAAACACTAATTTTAGTTCTCTAAAGCCCTTAAAAATATAATCTCTTTCAGGTTTTCTTTTAAAAGGATTATTAGGCAAACGACTAAAAGTAACTTGTGCAAAACCTAGCCACCAAATACCAACAGTTAGAAATGAAACTCGTGCAGGAAATGTTGCATCGGTAATTCCATACATCTCAGGTTTCATAACCATAGATAAATTAAATGCTAATAACAAAATAGACCCTAAATACCCCAACATAAAACCTTTTGCACTTACACGGTCATGGTCATCTGGTTCAGCAACTTCTGGCAAATAAGCATTATAAAAAACGAGGCTTCCCCAAAAACCAATACTCGCCAAAATAGTAAAAATAATCCCTATCCATATGTTTTCTTTGCCTGTAAAAAAGTAAAGAGCCATTACCGAAAAAGAACCTAAAAAACAGAAAAATTGCATAAAACGTTTTTTATTCCCCGTATAATCTGCAATTGCAGATAAAATAGGTGATAAAAATGCAACAACTAAAAATGAGAATCCTAAGGCATATGAATAAACTGCAGTATTATACCATTCTGTTCCTAAAAAATTAATAATACCCCCATCTGAGCTTGTAACAGATTCATAATAAATAGGAAAAACAGCTGTCCCAATTACTAAAGAATATACTGAGTTTGCCCAATCATAAAATGCCCAGCCGTTTATTAACTTTTTATCTCCTTTTTTCAACATATTGATTTAAATAAAAAACCGTTTTCACATTTGAAAACGGTTTACAATATAGTATAAATATTTTACTGAATGAAATGGCAAATACTTAAGTATTATTTAACATTGTATTTTTTTGCTTGTGCAATGGCTGTTGGTAAATATGCCTTTAAATTCTGAATTCGTGTTTGATTAGATGGATGTGTGCTTAAAAATTCAGGTGGCGCCCCTCCACTTGCTCTTTCACTCATTCTAATCCAAACATTTATAGCTTCTTCGGGTTTATAACCCGCCATAATCATAAATACCATTCCTAATTTATCCGCTTCCGTTTCATGAGTTCTGCTATATGCTAACATTCCAACAGATGAGCCAACTCCATAAATGGTATTCCACAACGCTTGTGTTTTTGGATCTTTATTATTTGTTCCTATTGCAACAGCAATACCACCTAATTGTTGCCCATAAGAACTTGTCATTCTCTCTTGTCCATGTTTTGCAAATGCGTGCGCAACTTCATGCCCCATTACAGCAGCAACACCATCAGTATTATCACAAATTGGCAAAATTCCTGTGTAAAAAACAACTTTACCACCAGGCATACACCAAGCATTTACATTTTCATCATCAATTAAATTAAATTCCCATCGGTAGCTATCTGCTTCACTTACCATAACATTAGCACGCATAAATTTATCAACAGCTTTAGAAATATTCATTCCAACAGTTTGTAATTCATTAGTTGCTTTCGCATTCGTTGAAATTTTATTTTCTTTTAAAAATCCTTCATATTGCGCAAAACTTGCTGGTAAAATTTCAGCATCACTCACAATATTTATTCGCTTACGGCCAGTAATAGGCACTGTGCTACAACTTATTATAAATAAAAATACGATGGCTAAGGATATTATTTTTTTCATTTTTTTCATTTTTTTAAATGGTTGTACTTGTTATAAAGTTACAAATTCTATCTTTATCCACAAATATAAAAGATTAAATGAATAATTTGAACAATACAGAATCTAAACCACAAAATAATATCC
>NZ_CALAEQ010000246.1 GCF_937891065.1 uncultured Lutibacter sp.
AATTCCATTAATTTTTTATTTATTAAAAACATTAAGTTTTATACTTATTCCATTAACAGCTTCTTTGTTTATTGCTTTGCTATTTTTGCCATTAATGAGATGGTTAACAAAACGAAAAATTCCTAATTTTATAAGTATTATTCTTGTACTACTCATTTTTGTTGGAGCTATGCTAGTTGGTGGTGAAATAATAAAATTAGCCAGTAAAGAAATAATACAAACTCAAGACGCTTTTTTTACAAAAGCACAAATTAAATTAATTGATTTAGTACAAGTTATAGAAGATTTTTTAGGTGTGCAATTTATGAACGATGGGAATCTTTTAAATATGTTTATTAATAAAGATGATTTTGGTAAAAACTTTGGTTCTACATTAAGTTTAATAGGCAATACAGTATCCATGTTATTAATGACTGCCTTTTTTGTTATTTTATGGTTAGCCGAATCTTTAAATTTTTACAACGTTTTAAGTGGTACTATTTTTAAACAAAAATATGCATCGGTTAAAACATTTATGAAAATAGAGAACGATTTAATAACATTTGTAAAAGTAAAATTTTTAGTAAGTGCCTTAACAGGTTTAGGTTTTGGACTTGCTTGTTATTTTTTTAATGTTAGTTTTCCTATTTTTTGGGGGCTATTTGCATTTCTTATCAATTTTGTTCAAATGATTGGTTCTATAGTATCTGTTATTCTACTTGCGTTATTTGCATTTGTAGAATTAGATCCAACTAGTTCATTATTATTTTTTATTATAACCATAACATTAGTACAAGTTTTATTTGGTAGTATTTTAGAGCCTATTTTTATGGGTAAATCATTTTCTATTAATGTAATTGCAATACTAGTTTCATTAATGTTTTGGGGATATATTTGGGGAGTTCCAGGTTTAATAATGTCAATTCCAATTACTGTATTTCTAAAAATAATATTCGAACAATTTCCACAAACTAAATTATTGTCAACACTACTTTCAGGAAATTCTGGTCAAATTCATTTTTCAAAACTTAAAAAATAAAAGATTCTTTCTTAAAAGCTTTATAATATTATTTTTTTGTTATAAATTTAATACAAATCTTAAATAAATTAAGTTTTCTTAAAAAATAAGGCATATTTATCTATTTTTTTGAATTTAATGTAATTAATGTTACATAAGTGTGTACTATTTATTACCGTTTAGGGTTAAAACCTCAATTACATTTGCAACAAACTAAAAAACAAAAAATATGCAAATTAAAAATAGCTTTACTTATCTATTTTTCATTTTTAATCTTTTGATTGTTAATGCCCAACAAGAAAAATTAATTTCTTTTGATGAAGTATTAAGCAAGGTTGAAAAGAACAACCATACTATTAAAATTTCTGAACAAGATTACACTATTTCAAAAGCAGACTACAATCAAAGTAATGCTGTTTTTTTACCAAATATTACAGTATCTCATACAGGAATTACAACTACAAATCCTTTAATGGCATTTGGTTCAAAATTGAATCAGGAAATTTTAACGCAGGCTGATTTTAATCCTGCACTGTTAAATGACCCTAATGAAATAAGAAATTTTGCTACAAAAATAGAAGTTCAACAACCAATTTTTAATGCAGACGGCTTATTTATGCGTAAAGCGGCTAAAGCAAAAATGAGTGCCGTTGAATTACAATCGGCAAGAACAACCGACTATATAAAACTAGAGGTTACAAAAGCATACATGCAACTTCAACTTGCTTACAAAGCTGTTGAAGTATTAGAAAAAGCAAAAGAAGCTGCTTTAGAAAACAAAAAAATAGCTGATAATAATTTCAAGCAAGGTTATATGCAAAAAGCCGATATCCTTGCTGTTGAAGTACATGTAACTGAAGTAGAAAATCAATTGTTAACTACAAAAAGTAACGTAAAAAATGCTTCAGACTATTTAATGTTTCTAATGGGAGAAAATATAGAAGCTACTTTAAAACCTTCTGAAAATCTAGAAGCACTTATAAATCTAAACATTTACAATAATGAGCTTTCAGATAACAGAGCTGATATTGAAGCAATGAAAAAAAGTTCTGAAGCATATACCAATATGCATAAAGCTAACAAAATGAGTTATTTACCTCGATTAAATGCTTTTGGAAGTTATGAATTGTACGACGATAATTTATTTGGAACAGATGCTAAAGGTTATTTAGTTGGCGCACAATTATCTTGGAATGTTTTTGAAGGATTTAAACGTATTGGAAAAACTCAAAAAAGTAAAGCTGAATTAGACAAAGCAGAGCTAAGTTTAGAACAATATAAAAATAAAAGCCAACTTGAATTTAACAAAGCTAAACGTGATCTTAAAGATGCTGAAAATAAATTAAAGCTCACAAATTTAGCTGTTGAACAATCTAACGAAGCATTAAGAATTAGAACAAACAGGTTTGAACAAGGATTAGAAAAAACATCTGATTTATTAATTTCAGAAACTCAATATTTACAAAAACAACTTGAATATTTACAAACCGTTTTTAACTACAACTATACAAAAGCTTATGTAGCTTTTTTAACGAAATAACTTATAAATAGACACCAATTTTTTTTAAAACATATTATATAAATTACTGAAAAATGAAAAAAATATTAAACATAATAGCAATCGTAACATTAATTTTTACAAGCAGTTGTGGAAAAGAAAAAGCAACAGTAGTTGACAATAGACCAACTGTAAATGTAAAAGTTAATACACCTTCATCAAAAAGTAGCACATTTATTACTGCTAGTGGAAAAATAGAAGCCGTTCAGAATGCAAATTTAAGCACTCGAATGATGGGAATTGTTGATAATATATACGTAAATGTTGGAAATAAGGTTTCTAAAGGACAATTACTGTTAAGTATTAATAGTGCAGATATTTCAGCTCAAAAAGCACAAGTTAGTGCTTCAATTACTGAAGCCACAGTTGCATTTAATAATGCTGAAAAAGATTACAATAGATTTACCACTTTATTTAAAGAGAATAGTGCATCGCAAAAAGAAATGGATGATATTTCAGCAAATTATGAAATGTCTAAAGCTCGTTTAGAGGCTGCTAATCAAATGAAAAATCAAGTAAATGCACAATTATCTTATTCAAACATTACAGCTCCTTTTAGCGGAGTTATTACTGGTAAGTTTGTAAATAAAGGTGATATGGCTAACCCAGGAATGCCTCTAATTAGTATAGAAACACCTGATAATTATCAAGTTACATCAATGGTTCCTGAATCTGAAATTACTTCAATAAAAACAGGAACTATTGTGAATGTACTTGTGAAATCAACAAATAAACTGATAACTGGTAAAGTTACTGAAGTTAGTACTTCAACAAAAAATACTGGCGGACAGTATTTCGTTAAAGTAGTATTAGATAAAACTGATGTGAAATTACTTTCAGGGATGTACACATCTGTACAATTTCCTATTGAAAAAATTACCAATTCTAAAAATGAAACAAGTTTAGTTTTAATTCCAGAAAATGTTTTAATTCATCAAGGACAATTATCAGGAGTTTACACTATTGGAAATGAAAATGTTGCTATTTTAAGATGGTTAAGAATAGGAAAAACTTTCGGAAATCAAGTAGAAATATTATCTGGTTTATCAGCAGATGAACAATACATTGTTTCAGCTGACGGAAAATTGTATAACGGAGCTAAAGTTAGTATTCAGTAATCTAAAATTTGCGTTAGGGATAGCAGTGGAAATACTTTTTTTTTGTAAAAAAAGATTGAAACGAATAGCCCGACCATGTTTTTTAACAGGGTAACGCCCAAAAATATAAAATTATGCAAGAAGGTATATCAGGTAAAATTGCCAATGTTTTTATTAACTCTAAATTAACCATTCTTTTAATGGTTGCTTTAATGGCAATTGGTATTTATAGTTCATTTTTGATTCCAAGAGAAGAAGAACCACAAATTATTGTTCCAATGGCCGATGTTTTAGTAGGCTACCCAGGAGCAAGCCCAACAGAGATTGAAAGTCGTGTTGTAAAACCATTAGAGAAAATTATTTCAAATATAAAAGGTGTTCAACACGTTCATAGTATTGCTATGAACGGACAATCTATGATGATTGTTCAATTTTATGTTGGAGAAAATACGGAAGATTCATATGTTAAATTGTATGATGAACTAATGAGACATCAGGGAATGTTTCCTCCTGGAGTAACACAGCCTCTAATAAAAACACGATCTATTGATGATGTTCCAATGCTTGGACTTACTTTTTGGAGTGAAAATTATGATGATTTTCAAATTAGACAAATTGCTGAAGAAGTAGTTTCAGAAATAGAAAAAGTAAAAGATGTTTCGATAACAAAAGTAATTGGAGGTAGAAACCGTCAATTAAAAGTAGTTTTAGATAAAGATAAAATGGCTGAAAATGGTGTTGACGCATTAGGTATTATGCAAATGATACAAGCCAATAATAGCAGTTCACAATCTGGAAGTTTTGTAAAAGGAGATCAAGAATATTTAATTACTACAGGTAAATTTTTAACATCAGCAGAAGATGTAAATAATTTAGTGGTAGGTGTTTATAAAAATATGCCCGTTTATTTAAAACAGGTTGCTGAAATACAAGATGGTCCATCAACACCTTCAAGTTATGTGTCTTTTGGTTATGGAAAAGGGAATGAAAAATTTGCATCAAATCCTGGTGAATATGCTGCCGTAACACTTTCTGTAGCAAAAGTAAAAGGTGCTGATGCCATGAAAATATCTAAAAAGATTTTAGATAAAGTTGATCAATTAAAACTAAATCTAATTCCTTCAGATGTTCATGTAAGTGTTACTAGAAACTATGGAGAAACTGCTTCACATAAAGTTGGTGAATTATTATTGCACTTAGGTGTCGCAATTTTAGCAGTAACCATTTTAGTTATGTTAGCTATGGGATGGCGTGGTGGATTAGTTGTATTTTTCTCTGTTCCGCTTACATTCGCTTTAACTTTATTTAGTTATTATCTGCTAGGTTATACGTTAAATAGAATTACACTTTTTGCGCTAGTTTTTGTTGTTGGTATTGTGGTAGATGACAGTATAATTATTGCTGAAAATATGCATCGACATTTTAAAATGAAACGATTACCATTTAAACAAGCTGCTATTTATGCCATTAATGAAGTTGGTAACCCTACAATTTTAGCCACGTTTACAGTAATTGCCGCAATATTACCTATGGCTTTTGTATCTGGAATGATGGGACCTTATATGAGTCCAATGCCAATTGGTGCGTCTATAGCAATGATATTATCTTTATTTGTAGCATTAACAGTTACACCTTATTTAGGATATCACTTATTACAAGAAAAAGATACGCAAGAACATAAAGAAGAGGAAGGTTTAGAAACAGGTTTAATATACAAAATTTACAAAAAAATAGAACAACCGCTTTTAGATAACAGTAAAAAAAGATGGGTAATGTTAGGTATTACAGGGGTTTTATTAATTGGTTCTATTTTAATGTTCTTTACAAAATCAGTAGCTGTAAAAATGTTACCTTTTGATAACAAAAATGAGTTTCAAGTGATTATTGATATGCCTGAAGGAACTACTTTAGAAAGAACAGCTGCAGTTACACAAGAAATAGCTCAATACTTATCAACTATACATGAAGTAACAGATTATCAAAATTATATTGGAACCTCTGCTCCTATTACATTTAACGGATTGGTTCGCCATTATGATATACGTGGCGGTAGTAATATGGCTGATATTCAAGTTAATTTATTACCAAAAGCAGAACGTGATTTGCAAAGTCATGATGTTGCTAAAAAGGTGCGTTCAGAAATTCAAAAAATTTCAAAAAAATATAACGGAAACGTAAAATTAGTTGAAGTTCCACCTGGACCTCCAGTTTTATCAACACTTGTTGCTGAAGTTTACGGGCCAGATTATAAGGAACAAATTAAAGTTGCATATCAAGTTAAAGAAATTTTAGAAAACACAACAGATGTTGTTGATATTGACTGGATGGTTGAAGCTGTTCAAATTGAATATAAACTGGAAGTTGATAAAGAAAAAGCAATGCTTAATGGAATTGCACCACAACAAGTAGTTGCTAATTTAACCTATTTACTAAAAGAATATCCTATTACGTATTTATATGACGAAAATTCTTTTGATCAAGTTGATATTGTTTTAGCCTTAAATGATGCTGATAAGACAAGTTTACAGGATATTCAAAATATTAAAATAAAAGGTAATCAAGGAAATTTAATTCCAATAAGTGATTTAGTACACATAAAACAAGATACTTTACAAAAAACAATTTTCAGAAAAGACCAAAAACAAGTGGTTTATATAACTGCTGACATGGCTGGCGGATTGGAAAGTCCTGTTTATGCTATTTTAGGAATGAAAGAAAAGTTGCAAAACATCAAACTTCCAAAAGGTTATAAATTGAACGAATTGTATTTAGAACAACCATCAGACGAAAGTGATTTTGCAGTGAAATGGGATGGAGAATGGCAAATTACCTTAGAAGTTTTTAGAGACTTAGGTACTGCTTTTTTGGTAGTTGTTATCATTATTTATATGCTAATAGTAGGTTGGTTCCAAAATTTCAAAACTCCTTTAGTTATGATGCTGGCAATTCCATTATCATTAATAGGAATTGTATTAGGTCACTGGTTATTTGATGCGTTTTTTACAGCAACATCATTCATTGGAATGATTGCTTTAGCTGGAGTAATGGTTCGGAATTCTGTATTATTAATTGACTTTATTGAAATTAGATTAAATGATGGAATTCCTTTAAAACAAGCTATTATTGATGCTGGTGCTGTAAGAACAACACCAATATTATTAACAACAGGAGCCGTTGTAATTGGAGCTTCAATTATATTGTTTGATCCAATTTTTCAAGGCTTGGCAATTTCATTGGTTGCCGGTGCAATTGTTTCAACATTGCTAACGCTTATTGTGGTTCCAATGATTTATTATATGAGTGAAAAAAAGAAATGGGAAAAATAATTGTTGTTTCAGGTTTAGTGATTAGTACTAAACCTGAAATTTAAATTTTTAAAAATAAAATTTATGAAACTACTTATGATAACGGCTATTGAAGTATTTGAAAATGATATCAAATTCTTACTAAAAAAAGCTGCAATTACTCATTATTCTTATACAGATGTAAAAGGATTTAGAGATTTAACACAAGAATCAGTTGGAAACAATTGGTTTGCTAGTGATATGAATGACAGTCAATCTATAATTTTTTATGCATTTGTACCAGAAGAAAAGGCTGACCAATTATTCAATTCTGTAGCTGAATTTAACAAACAACAAAGAACTTTATCAAAAGTACATGTAGTTGTTTTAAATATTGAAAAATCTAACTAAAAGAAATATTATGAAACAAAGAATAGTAAGAGCAGTAGCAGGTACGTTTATTTTAATTAGCCTAATTCTTGCCATAAAAGTGAATGTGAACTGGTTATGGTTCACTGCATTTGTGGGTGCAAATTTATTACAATCTGCTATCACAAAATGGTGTTTAATGGAAGTTATATTAGGAAAATTAGGCGTAAAAGATTAATTTCTTTTTGTAATATTGCAGCTTAATATATGTCAAAAATTAAGTTACATATTAGCCGGTTAATTTCAATTGTATTAATCACAGTTGTACTGCTTCCATTTGCAGTACAATTTTCACACGCCTTTGAAAAACATAAACATTTAGTATGTGAGGCTCAAAACATAACACATTTTGACACGCATGAGGTTGACTGTTCTGTTTTTCATTTTAAAATTAATACTAATACTGTTGAATTTATTGCAACAGAATATATAGCTCAAAATATTTTAATTGAAGAAAAAAAGACTTCATTTAAATCAATTACAGCAACAGCAAATATAAATTACAAATCTTTAAGAGCTCCACCCTATTTTATTGTATCATAGCTAATTATCAATTACTAACAATAAAATATTTCACATGAAATTATACATATTATTCCTATTTTTAGGGTTTACAATATTATCATATTCCCAACAAAAAATTTCAGGTTCTATAACCGATTCACAAAACAACCCATTATTTGGTGTTGAAGTTTACATTGAAGACCTTCATAAAGGAACTTCAACAAATGAAGACGGATTTTTCCAACTACAAAATTTACCAAGTACAACTATTACAATTACCATAGCTTTTATTGGGTACAATACTGAAACAAAAAGTATTATTCTTCAAAATACAGAAACAACTTTAAATTTCAGTTTGGAAGAAGCTGTTTTTAAAATGGATGAAATTATTGTTTCTACCGCATTTAATAAACTACAATCACAAAACGTAATGAAAGTTGAGCATGAAAGCATTAGATCATTACAACAAAAAGGATCCTCAACGTTAATTGAAGGTTTGGCAACTATACCTGGTGTTTCACAAGTTTCTACGGGAACTTCAATTGGAAAACCTGTAATTCGTGGTTTAAGTGGCAATCGAGTATTGGTTTATTCACAAGGTATTCGCATTGAAAATCAACAATTTGGAGATGAACATGGTTTAGGTTTAAATGATGCTGGAGTAGAAAGTGTAGAAGTTATAAAAGGACCTGCTTCACTACTTTATGGCTCAGATGCTTTGGGTGGAGTTTTATATCTCAATCCTGAAAAATTTGCAAAAGCCAATACTTTATCATCCAGTTTTGAACAAAAGCTATTTTCAAATACCTTAGGAAGTAATTCTTCATTAAATCTAAAAACTTCTTCTGAAAATTGGAAATTTATCATGAGAGGAAGTTATAATACACATTCAGATTATAAGGTTTCAAATGGAAATAGTGTAACAAATACACGTTATAATGAAACAGATTTTAAAACAGGAATTGGTTATCAAAATTCTAAAATTTCAAGTGTTTTAAGATATAATTATAATAAATTAGATTTAGGAATTCCTGAAGAAGGTATTGCTGAACAAACTAACAGCAAAAAAACAATCTACCCAAAACAAGAAGTTTTCAATAATTTATTGAGTTTAAACAACATTTTCTTTTTTCAAAATTCTAAATTGGATGTAGATCTTGGTTATATTGCTAATGACAGAAGTGAATTTGAAGACAATGAAATTGCAGTTTTACAGATGAAATTAAATACCTTTAATTACAATGCGAAATATCATTTTCCTAAAATTGGTAAAATTGAATCCATTTTAGGAATTCAAGGAATGCATCAAGCCAATAAAAATTTTGGAGAAGAATATTTAATCCCAAATGCTATAACAAATGATATTGGTGTTTTTGGAACTGGTAATTATGAATGGAAATCTAATGTACTTCAAGCAGGATTACGTTTTGACAATAGAACTATTTCAACGGAGGAATTTGGTGTTGTTGGCGAAGAAGGCTCTTTTGAAGCTTTAGATAAAACGTATCATAGTTTTAATGCATCGTTAGGTTACAAAACCAATTTAAATGATGATTTGATATTACGTATGAATTTTGCTTCTGGTTTTAGAGCGCCAAATTTGGCAGAGCTAAGCTCAAACGGAGTTCATGAAGGTACCAATAGATACGAAATTGGAAACAGTAATTTAAAAACTGAACAAAATGTTCAAGCAGATTTAAATATAGAATACTACACAAATCATTTTGAATTTTTTATCAACGGTTTTTTCAATCATATAAACAATTATATTTATACATCGCCTACTGGTGAAATACTCGATAATAATGACGTTTATAGTTATATTCAAAATAACGCAAAATTATATGGAGGAGAAATTGGAGTGCATTTTCATCCCCATCCTTTAGATTGGTTACATATAAATAGTAGTTTTGAAACTGTTACCGGAAAAAAACAAAATGGTGATTATTTACCTTTAATTCCTGCTAATAATTGGAATAATACTATTAGAACTGAATTTGATATTCAAAATTGGCTAACAGATGGTTTTGCTTCTATAAATCTTTCCTCTACATTTAATCAAAATAATGTAAGTGGTTTTGAAACTGTTTCTAATGGTTATTCATTAGTTAATTTGGGTTTTGGAGGAACCCTAAAAATTGGAAAAACTATTTTAGACATTAATATAAATGCTAATAATGTATTTGATAAAAATTACATTTCACATTTATCTCGTTTAAAAGCAGATGATATAAATAATATTGGAAGAAATATTATAACTAGTATTAAATTTAATATTTAGGTTTCATAGAATC
>NZ_CALAEQ010000247.1 GCF_937891065.1 uncultured Lutibacter sp.
AACAATTAAAAACTATTAATTATAATGGTGAAATTAAACGCAATATGTTGTACAAATAATTGCTTCCGATTTACCTTCAAAAAATTATTGCTATTGAACAATGGGTTCACTCCTATTTGCTATCTTAGCATTACAACAACGAAGCCATACACTGAGTGCGTTGGCTCCTTGGCAGACATAGAATTATAAATTAAAAATTAGAAAAAGATGAATTATTTAGGAATTGAATTATCAATGAGAACAATAATGCTACTTGGGGGATTATCAATGGTTACTTTTATTTTGATAGTTATTTTGTTGGCAAAAAGGTTTAATACAAAAAAATAAAATAGAAAAAGATGAATTATTTAGGAATGATTGAAATTTGGCAAATAGTTATAATATTATTAGCAATTATCGGAATTGTTTTGACAATTTCAGCACTAGTTAACATTTTAAAAAGTGAGTTTAAGGGGAATGATAAAATTGTTTGGGTATTGGTTGTCCTATTTTTTAATTTGGTTGGAGCGATTTTATATTTCACAATTGCCAAAAACAAAAAATATAAAGTTGAAAATTTAAATAACTATGAGTTTAATTACTGTAAAAAAATCACATATTGAATCCGAACTTTTAGCCCTTAGGAGTAAATTAGAATCTGAAGGAATAAAATGTTATTTCAAAAATGAATTTACTACTCAAATAATGAATTATTTACCATCATTCGAGGTTGAGCTTCAAGTATCAGATTCAGATTTAGAAAGAGTAAAAGAGGTAATGAATGAAATGGGAGACAACTAAAAAACGAATACTAGTTAATAAAAAAATATGAAATTATTAAATTTAAGTATCTTGTTAACCTTGTTTATTATGAATTCTTCTTTTGCTCAAGATTGGGCTAACTTAAATCGCTATCAGAAAGAAAATGCTGAATTGACAAGTTCTAATCCTAATAAACATCGGATTGTATTTATGGGAAATTCAATTACAGAAGGTTGGTTAACAAATCATCCAGAATTTTTTAAAAACAAACCTTATATAAACAGAGGTATTAGTGGACAAACAACGCCTCAAATGTTACTACGTTTTCGACAAGACGTTATCAATTTAATGCCATCAGCCGTGGTTTTATTAGCAGGAATAAATGATATTGCAGAAAATACTGGCCCATCATCAATTGAAATGATTGTAAACAATATTAAGTCAATGGTAGAATTGTCAAAAGCTAACAACATAAAAGTTATATTATGCTCAGTACTTCCAGCTTATGATTTTCCTTGGCGAAAAGGATTAGAACCTGCTGAAAAAGTGGTAAAACTTAATGAACAATTAAAAGTTTACGCCAATCAAAATGACTTAATTTTTGTTGACTACTTTACGTCTATGTCAAACAATTATAATGGATTAAAAGATGGCCTTGGAGATGATGGTATTCATCCAAATACAGCTGGATATTTGATTATGGAACCTCTTATTGAAGAAGCTATATCAAAAGCATTAATTAATTAAGTAATAAACAAATATATTTTAATCAATTTAAAATTGCGTTTTCAAAATCGCAATTTTTCATGCTAAAAAACACGATGTATAATTGTCAAAACATGAGAAAACTATTAACATTACTTCTTATTACTATAATATTCAGTTCTTGCAAAAAAGAGGAAGAAAAAATTATCTCTTCAGAAAAACTAAAGACTGATTATACACAATTTGTAAACCCTTTTATTGGAACAAGTAAAATGGGTCATGTGTTTCCTGGTGCAACAGCTCCTTTTGGTATGGTTCAATTAAGTCCACAAACCAATTTTGAAGTTATGTTCAATGAAGATGGTAATTATAATTCAGGTACTTATGAATATTGCGCGGGTTACCAACACCGTGATTCAACAATAATTGGTTTCGCACATACAAATTTTAGTGGTACAGGACATTCAGATTTAGGTGACTTTTTAGTGATGCCAACTACTGGAAGTTTAGTACTTGATCCCCTACAAACAAAAGAAGGTGATAAAGGTTTTTATTCTACATTTTCACATGATAATGAAGAAGCTTCACCTGGCTATTACAAAGTAGATTTAGATAGTTACGAAATTAAAGCAGAACTTACAGCAAGTGAACGTGTTGGTTTTCATCAATATACATTTCCAAAATCTAACAACGCGCATATTATACTTGATATGGTTTATAACGTATACCATCATGATAATAAGAACGTATGGACTTTTATTCGTGTAGAAAATGACTCATTAGTAACAGGTTATAGGCAAACCAAAGGCTGGGCAAGAGACAAAAAAGTATTTTTTGCAATGCAGTTTTCAAAACCTTTCAAAAGCTATGGTCATAAAAAATATGATGAAGTTAAATATGATGGTTTTTATAGACGGTTTAAGCAAGATGAAAACTTCCCAGAAATGGCAGGAAAAGACATTCGAGCCTATTTTAATTTTGATACTAAAGAAAACGAAAAAATAAATATCAAATTTGCATTGTCACCAGTAAGTTCTTCTGGTGCTTTAAAAAACTTAAAAGCTGAAATTCCTCATTGGGATTTTAATAAAACAAGAGAAGAAACTAAAACAAAATGGAATAATGAACTTTCAAAAATAGAAGTAACCACATTAACTGAAGGTGATAAGATCAATTTCTATACGGCTCTCTACCATACCAACCTTTCTCCTATTTTGTATGAAGACATAGATGGACAATACAGAGGACTAGATCAAAACATTCATACTTCAGATGGTTTTACCAACTATACTATTTTCTCGCTTTGGGATACTTACAGAGCATTACACCCATTATTTAACATCACACAACCCGAACGTAATAATGACATGATAAAGTCAATGTTGGCACATCATGATGAAAGTGTTCACAATATGCTTCCTATTTGGTCTCATTATTCCAATGAAAATTGGTGTATGATTGGTTATCATGCAACCTCCGTTATTGCAGATGCTATGGCAAAAAATATTGGTGATTTTGACCATGAACGTGCTTTAACTGCTTCAGTAAATACTGCTAGCGTAAGATATTTCGATGGCTTGGGAGATTATATAGATTACAAATACGTTCCAGATGATATGAGTCACTCTTCTGTTTCCAAAACATTAGAATATGCTTACAACGATTGGTGCATTGCACAAATGGCAAATCAAGTTGATAACGCTCAAATTAATGATGAGTTTATGAAGCGTTCAGAATATTATAACAATGTTTATGATCCTAAAAGTGGCTATATGAGACCCAAATTATCTGATGGAAATTTCAGAGAAAATTTCGACCCAATGGATACGCATGGACAAGGCTTTATAGAAGGTAATGCTTGGAACTATGGCTTATATGTTCCTCAAAACATTACAAAGATGGTTGATATGATGGGTGGTAAAGAAAAGTTTACACAACATTTAGATTCTCTCTTTACTATGGAAATAGATGAAAAATATATTGCTAAACATGAAGATATAACACGCGATGGCATTATTGGCAACTATGTTCATGGTAATGAACCAGGTCACCATATCCCGTATTTATATAACTGGACCGGTCATCCAAAAAAAACACAAGAACGTGTACGAATGATTATGAATACAATGTACGCTCCAACTGTTGATGGATTGTGTGGAAATGACGACGCTGGACAAATGAGCGCCTGGTATATTTTTAGTAGCTTAGGATTTTATCCTGTAACCCCGGGCTCTTCAGATTATGCACTAGGAAGCCCTTTAGTGAAAGAAGCAATTATCCATTTGAACAATGGAAAAACACTATCAATAAAGGCTACAAATCAAAGCAAAGAAAATATTTATGTAAAGAGTGTGTCAATAAATAAAAAAAATATTGATGGAACACTGTTATCGCATAATGACATTATAAATGGTGGTGAAATTGTTTTTGAAATGAGTAAAAATTAAAGATTGTAAGAATAACTATCCATAAGGAGATGTATAGATAATAACTCAGTATGTGTAAACTTAAAAAATTCTGAGAATTTGTCTCTGGTTTGTTTTCTTTTAATAATTTAGTTTCTACCAACGCAAAAAACATACACGAACAAGTTACAAAACATTGCTGATGAAAATTTTAACTATTGTATTTTGTTTTATAGTAACTCTCGGTTTTTCTCAAAAACAATATGATTTTGATTATATATTTGAATATGAATTGAATCATTACAAAGATTCAATTCATATTCCAAATCATCATTTTCATAAATCTGATAAGAAAATTCGAAGATATTATTTAACCAATTCAAAAAGCAATAATTATTTTGCTGTTATTACTGAAAAAGATAGTTTATACTATAATTTGGTTTTTATCGACCATCAAGGAATATATGCAAATGTTGATTATTTAAAGTCTGATTTAAATATAGCCGAATTTATAAATATAGATTGTAAGAATGTTTCTAAGACAGCGAATCCTTACAAATATAAAACTAGATATTATGACATTCAACATTTGAAAGACACCGTAATTGAAAATGAATCATTTTGGCAATATAAAATGATTTCTAATAAACAAAAAAAGAAAGAAAAAGGAAAAATTGGAACTTCAATTTATATAATTGAAAAATTCTCGGACTTTCACTTGCCACTTCTAACCTTTTCAACTTTATATGAAAAATATATACTCCATAAAGAATTACCAAATGGAATCATCAAGGAATATTTATATATAAACTACTATGGAAAATTGAGTGAAAAAGAGATGTTGATTAAATATAATAAAATTGACAAAAAAATAATATTACAGAAAGAATGTGACTATACTGCAAAATTAAAATGATACCATCATATAAAAATACGATTGGTAACAACATATGAGATATAAAAAAATGAATTTACAAAACAAAAAACTCGCCATTATCATAATAATTTCTGTAATTATATTACTTATACCGCTAATAGCCATGCAGTTCACAGAAGAAGTAAATTGGACTTTTTTCGATTTTATTATAGCTGGAATTCTACTGATTGGGACTGGTCTAATATGTGAGTTGACAATAAGAAAAGTAAAGAAAAAAAGACATCGAATTATACTTATTGTGGTAATTATTGTTGTGCTGTTCCTCTTTTGGGCAGAACTTGCAGTAGGTATATTTGGGTCACCATTTAGCGGAAACTAAATCAAGATTTTAATAAATTGAAAAAATTATAGGTAGAATATATGTTACTAGGAATTAATGAATAATTTTAAATATTAATTCTTTTAAAATTTCACCACTTGATAAATTTGCTCCTACTCCTTTACTTTTAACATCTGCTTCACGTAAAAAAGAAATAACCTGCGATACTTTTCGCATCGGATAATTTTTTGCTGCAGTTATATAGTCTGCAACAAAAAATGGATTTACACCTAACGATTTTGCTACATTATTTTTTGATTTATCTTTTAAGCTATGATAAATAAGTAGCTGTGTAAAAAAGCTATTCATTAAAGAAATTGTAACAACAATTGGATTGGCTTTTTGATTTTGTGCAAAATAGTTAATAATCATATTTGATTTATAAACATTTCGTTCTCCAACAGCTTTTCGTAATTCGAAATTATTATAGTCTTTACTAACACCAATATTTTCTTCAATATCTTTAGGAGTAATAATAGAGTTAACAGGTAAAACAACCATTAACTTATCAAGTTCATTACTTATTTTACTTAAATCGTTTCCTAAAAACTCCACCAACATTAAAGTTGCTTTTGTGTCTATTTGATATTTTTTACCCGCTAAAACTCGTCTAATCCAATCTGCAACCTGATTTTCATATAGCTTCTTACTTTCATAAACTAAACCATTTTTTTGAATGGTTTTGTATAATTTCTTACGTTTATCAATCGTTTTATATTTGTAACATAAAACTAAAATTGTTGAAGGTTGTGGATTCTCTGCATAGGAAACTAACTTTTCAATAGTTCTAGATAAATCTTGTGCTTCTTTAACAATAACAACCTGACGTTCAGACATCATTGGGAATCGTTTAGCACTATCAGAAATTTCTTCAATAGCAACATCTCTTCCGTATAAAACCATTTGGTTAAAACCTTTTTCTTCTTCAGTAAGCACGTTATCCTCAATAAATTCTGAAATTTTATCAATATAATAGGGCTCATCACCCATTAAAAAATAAATAGGTTTAATATTTCCACTTTTAATATCTGAAACTATTTTAGTAACGTCACTCATTTATAAAAAAAAATTAGCACTTTTGTGATATGCAGCAATTGAATTTACCAACATATAAATTCAGAATCAAAAGTACCAAAAATAAGTATGTTATTTTTGATATTATTAGAAAAAAATATGTGAGCCTAACTCCTGAAGAATGGGTTCGTCAACATATTATTCATTATTTAATTGAAGAAAAAAATTATCCTCTTTCATTAATTGGTATTGAAAAAAAACTTACTATCAATAAATTAACAAAACGCACAGATATTTTAGTCTTTAATACTGAAGGTTTACCACATATTATAGTTGAATGCAAAGCACCATCCATAAATATTAATCAAAATGCGTTTGACCAAATTGCTCGCTATAACTTAAAATTAAATGCCAATTACTTAATTGTTACCAATGGAATAAATCACTATTACTGTAAAATGGATTTTGAGAAGGAAGAATATGTTTTCTTAAAAAACATACCCAATTATATTTAAGAAAAAATTAGTCAATTTTTAAATGCTTTTGAAGTAAATTTGTCACTGTGAAAATAACCATCGTCATATTAAATTGGAACGGAAAACAATTGTTAGAAAAATTTGTTCCATCTATTGTAAAATACAGCAATTTACCCAACATAGAAATAGTTGTTGCAGACAATGCCTCAACTGATGATTCTGTGAGTTTTATTCAGCAAAATTATCCGAATATTAAAATTGTTGAAAATTTAAAAAATGGTGGTTTTGCCAAAGGTTATAATGATGCTTTACAACATGTAACATCCGATATTTATGCTTTGGTAAATTCAGATATTGAAGTTACTGAAGGTTGGTTAAATGCCATAATTTCAACTTTTAAAAATGAACCGAAAACTGCCATTATTCAACCAAAAATATTAGATTATAAGAATAAAGGTAAGTTTGAATATGCAGGTGCAGCAGGTGGTTTTATTGATAAATATGGATATCCATATTGCAGAGGTCGTATTTTTACAAGTTTAGAAACAGACCTAAAACAATATGATGATGTTGCGGAAATATTTTGGGCTTCTGGGGCTTGTTTTTTTATTCGTGCTAAAGTTTTTCATGAACTCAATGGTTTTGATGAAAGTTACTTTGCACATCAAGAAGAAATTGATTTATGTTGGAGAGCTAAGAATCTACAAAAAACGATTAAATACGTTGGAAAATCCACGGTGTACCACGTTGGTGGAGCAACATTAAAAGAAGCTAGTCCTCAAAAAACTTTTTTAAATTTTAGAAATAGCCTATTTACATTAGTTAAAAATTTACCACAAAATAAATTAATTCCAATCCTATTTATAAGACTAGTTTTAGATGGGGTTGCTGGTGTAAAATTTTTGTTGGAATTACGCCCATTGCATACTTTAGCAATTTTGAAAGCTCACTTAAGTTTTTATTATTATTTACCAAAAACATTCAGAAAAAGAAATAAAATTCAACTAAATAATAATTATTTTAGCGTTAATAGTATTGTCTGGAGTTATTTTATTTCAGGAAAAAAATCTTATAAAGAGTTGTAATTATACAATTTATAAAAAATCTAAACTTCCTTTACCTTTACGAATAATAACGACTTCTTCATCTGATAAATCAATGATTGTTGATGGAATGTTGCCTCCAAAACCACCATCAATTACAATATCAACTTTGTTTTCCCACTTTTCAAAAATCAATTCTGGGTCAGTTGTATATTCTATTAAATCATCTTCATCATAAATTGAAGTTGAAACAATTGGGTTTCCTAATTTCTTAACCAACTCTCTAATAATATTACTATTTGGTATTCTTATACCTACTGTTTTTTTATTCTTAAAAGCTTTAGGTAAATTATTATTTCCTGGTAAAATAAACGTATAAGGGCCTGGCAATGCTTTTTTAAGAATTTTATAGGTTGCAGTATCAATTTGTTTCACGTAATCTGATAAATTGCTCAAATCGTAACAAATGAATGAAAAATTAGCTTTTTCTAATTTAACGCCTTTTATTTTAGCTACTTTTTCCATAGCTTTTGAATTAGTAATATCACAACCAATACCATAAACCGTATCAGTAGGATAAATAATAAGGCCTCCTTTTTTTAGAACTTCAACAACTTTGTCTATTTCGCGTTCGTTAGGATTTTCTTCATATATTCTTACTAATTTTGCCATATTATTCATTTTAAGACAAATATAGTTTTTTTTGATCGTAAAAAAACCTGCATAAAGCAGGTTTTAAATAGTTCTTATTTTTCTATGAGTCTAAAGCCTTCTCCATGAATATTTAATATTTCAACATTCTCATCAAGCTTTAAATATTTACGAAGTTTCGCAATATAAACATCCATGCTACGTGATGTAAAATAATTATCATCTCTCCATATTTTAGTTAAAGCTAACTCACGTGGCATTAAATCATTTTTATAAATTGTTAACAATTTCAACAATTTACTTTCCTTAGGCGATAATTTTTGAGTTTCTCCATTGTCAAAAGATAAATGACGAAGTTTTGAATTGAAATCAAACTTTCCAATTTTAAATTCAAATTTTTCTTCTTCAACATTTTCATCACCTTCTTTACGTTGTAATATCGCTTTTATTTTATACAATAAAACTTCAGAATCAAAAGGTTTATTCAAATAATCATCAGCACCTGCTTCATATCCTTTTAATACATCTTCTTTCATTGTTTTAGCCGTTAAAAATATAATTGGCACGTCTACATTAGTAGCTCTAATATCTTTAGCTAATGAAAAACCATCTTTACGAGGCATCATAACATCTAAAATGCATAAATCGTAAATATCATTTTTAAACATTATAAGCCCTTCCAATCCGTCTTTTGCAAGTGTTACGTTATAATCGTTTAATGATAAATAATCTTTTAAAACTGTCCCAAAATTCGGATCGTCTTCAACTAATAAAATTTTTTTATTTTCCATTTCTTAATTATTTATATTAAAGGTAGTTTTATCGTAAAAGTGCTTCCAATACCTTTTTCACTTTCAACATAAACTTGCCCTTGATGAATTTCAATTATTTTTTTCACGTATGAAAGCCCTAAACCATGACCTTTCACATTATGAATATTCCCTCTTTCTTCTCTATAGAACTTTTTAAATACATTTTTTTGAACACTGTTACTCATTCCAATACCATTATCTTTAACTCTAATTGTAATAAATTTTTCTGAATTTTCAGTTAGAATTACAATTTCTGGAGCATCTTCTGAGTACTTAATAGCATTATCTAATATATTAACAATCACATTTACAAAATGAAATTGATTGGCTAAAATTTCTGTTGAATTAGCTTTTAAATTCATTTTAATATAACCTCCTTTATCTTTCACTAATAATTCAACATGAGTAATAGCTTCCTCTATTATGTCGTGAACATTTACCCTTTCCTTACCTACATCTAATTGATTTTTTTCTAATTTAGAAATTCTCAATACATTTTCAACTTGCGCATTCATTCTTTTATTTTCTTCTCGTATCATTTTAACATAGCGCAATACTTTTTCTCCATCACCAATTATCTTTGGGTTTTTAATAGCATCTAACGCCAAATTTATAGTTGCAATAGGTGTTTTAAACTCGTGCGTCATATTGTTAATAAAATCCGTTTTTATTTCAGAAATCTGCTTTTGCCTAACTAGTTGGTACAATGCACTTACAAAAGCTAAAATTATTATTAAAATAAAAAAGACTGAAAGCGCTAATATTTTATAAATTGATGATAAAATAAAATTTTTCTTTTCAGGAAATGTAACATGCAATTGAAAATTACTATTTCCATCTTTATCAGCAAACATTGGTACTTTGTAGCTTTTCCCAGCTTCATTCCTAAAATAACCCGATTTTAACTGAGTTGCCAAACCATTACTATAAATACCATATTTGAAATCTGTATCTATTCCTCTGCTTGAAAGTTCATTATCTAATCTAAAAGAAATTTCTCTATTACTAACTCTTTTATGAATAGGTAATTTACTTGTATAAACATCAAAAACACTTTCTAATGATGATTTTTCAGCTCCTTCTAGTCTTCCAATTTTAATATAGCTTTCTTCGGGAGCTTCAATTCTTTTATCATTATCTAAAACATGATCTTTTATAATTACAACTTGTTCTTTACTAAAAATTTCTTTAAAGTCTATAGAATCATTTTCAAAGAACTCAGTTGGAACCTTATAATTTTGCTCAATTATACTTTGAGAGTAGGTGAATTTTTCATTGTTAATTGTATCTATTTTTTCATAGATAAAATTTCGAATATCTGATTCCTTAAATTTTTCACCTTCCTTATAGATATCTGATAATTTTAAATAAAAATTTTCAAATTCTCTTTGTTTAATATCATCTGATACTTTTGCCAAAGCAAACCTAACATTTGATGTAAATTGTTCTTCTGTAATTTGTATGGTATTTTTAATCCAAAATACTTGAACAGAAATAATACCTATTAAGGCAATACTCATTAAAACAATGATGAGTACAAATATCCTTTTTCTCATTGTTCAAAAATAAACTTTTAATAGTAATAATGTTAATTTTTAACGTTCGTTAACAAAAAATATAATATTTTAACAATATATTAAGAGATATACTAATGTCTGTGTTTATTATCTATTAAATTAAAAATGGTCTCCACTTGCTGTTTTGTATCCTTTAATCTATTGTTCTCAATTACAAAATTAGAA
>NZ_CALAEQ010000248.1 GCF_937891065.1 uncultured Lutibacter sp.
AATTTCGCAAATTGGTATTGGTGTCATTTTGTGTTTATTCCTTGAATTGTAACGTTTAAAAATTTCAAAAACTACTTTTTTGCGTCCTGAAAAATCATCTACAGTTTTACCAATTTCATGCATTTCCATTGCCCATTCTAACTCATCATAGTTTGCACCAATTTGGTCTTCATCACTTCTTGCATCACCAAATAAACCATCACTTGGCGAGGCATTCATAATAGATTCAGGTACTTTTAAAAACGTACCGATTTCATAAACTTGCGATTTTAAAAGATCTGCAATAGGGCTTAAATCAACACCTCCATCTCCATATTTGGTGTAAAAACCGACGCCAAAATCTTCAACTTTGTTTCCAGTTCCGGCAACAAGTAAGCCTAACAATCCTGCGTGATAATATAAGGTTGTCATTCGCAAGCGAGCTCTTGTGTTTGCTAAAGCCATAGCAACAGTTGCTTGCTTTCCATCTAAAGAAACTTCCGTTTTAAATTCTTCAAAAACAGGAGTTAAGTCAACTATAATATCTGAAACATTTGGAAAACGGTTTTTCAGTTGAGCAATATGTTCTTGGCCGCGACTTACATGACTTGCTGCTTGATGTATTGGCATTTCAACACAAAGGAGTTGCAATCCTGTTTTTGCGCATAACGTTGAGGTAACCGCAGAATCAATACCTCCAGAAATTCCAATTACAAAACCGTTTACGCCTGTGTTTTTAGCATAATCTTTTAACCAGTTTACAATATGGTCAACAACTTTTTCTGTTTGCATGAAGGTTTATTTTTAAGGCAAAGAATAGTACATTTGCAAAACAAAAATAAACGAATTGAATAATTAATAAAAATTATAATCGTTTAAGTTTTATATTCATTCATTATGCGAAATAAACTAAGTTTTCTTATTGTAATTTTAGTATTATTTCAATCTTGCCAGAACGAGAGCGGAATTGAAAAAGAAATTGCAAATATTGAAGTTAAAGTTCAAATAGAACGTTTTGAAAAGCTTTTTGCTGAAGCTTCTGCAGAATCTTTGCCTAAACTTAAAGCAGATTACCCTTTTATGTTTTCAAGTCAATATCCAGACTCCCTTTGGATTGCAAGAATGAATGATACATTACAACAACAAATGTTTTTTGAGATTGAAAAAAAATATGCCGATTTCGGCCAATTGAAAAATGAATTGGTTAGTTTCTATCAACATTTAAAATACTATAATCCTTCATTTAGATCACCCAGAGTTATAACCTTAATTAATGATATTGATTATAGAAGTAAAATAATAGTCACAGATTCTATAACTTTAATTGCTATTGATAATTATTTAGGAGGTGACCACGAGTTTTATGGGAATATTCAAAACTATTTAAAACAGAATTTCGAAGCACCACAAATAGTATCAGATTTAGCTGCAGAGTATGCTCAAAAGCAAATTTATCAACCTTCACGAAAATCATTAATTGACGAAATGGTTTATTTCGGGAAGATACTCTACTTTAAAGATGTGATGATTCCGTTTAAATCTGATGAAGAAAAAATAGGATATACAAAAGATCAATTAGCTTGGGCGTTGGCAAATGAATCAAGTATTTGGGAGTTTTTTGTTGAACGTGAATTATTGTTCGAAACAGACCAAAAATTAGCAGGAAGGTTTATAAATCCTGCTCCTTTTTCTAAGTTTAATTTAGAACTTGATGCTGAATCACCAGGTAGATTAGGCCAATACATTGGCTGGCAAATTGTAAAAGCATATATGGAAAATAGCGACGCAGATTTAAAAGATATGCTGCAAATGGATGCCACTGAGCTTTTTAATAAATCAAAATTTAAACCACGAAAATAATGGCAAATATACTTACATCTAAAATTGAATTGAACGTAGAGTTAGATGAAAATAGAATTCCTAAAAAACTAAGATGGTCTGCACAAGATGGTGGCATTACAAATGAAGAAGCAAAAGCAATGATGCTATCTGTTTGGGATAATAAAGCCAAAGAAACGTTGCGTATTGATTTATGGACTAAAGACATGCCAGTTGATGAGATGAAGCAGTTTTTTCATCAAACCTTAGTCGCAATGAGTGATACCTTTAATCGTGCTACACAAGACGAAAAGATGACAGCTACCATGAAAGATTTTTGTGATTATTTTGCTGAGAAGTTGGAGCTAAAGAAGTAAAAACGGTTTAGTTCAATCGGTTTTTAAATTCAGGTCTTTGGTGAATAAAGTTGAAATGGGAAAATATAGTTTTAATAATAATATTTTTTTATGTGTGAATTATGTAAGTTTAGCTAAAGAATTTGTAAATTCAAGTGAATACTTTATTGCATATTTACAATACCATTAATTCACTAATTTAAATAGTTACAGAATGAAAAAATCAAGACTTTATTTAATGATAATGATGTTATCATTATGTGCTTTTACTACAATCAGTGCTTCTGAAATAAATCCAAAAACAACAACTCCTATTGAGATTCCTGCTGAAGTTCAAGTAATGCTTAATCGTATCGAGGAAATAAAAGGAATGGATAAATCGGAACTAAAACGTACTGAGAAAAAGGAACTACGCAAAGAAGTACGCGCAATTAAATCGAAACTAAGAGCATCAGGAAATGGTATCTATATATCATCAGGTGCAATTATCATTATTTTATTGTTAATCATTATACTATAATCATTAGTTTGTTATCTACATCCTAATGATGTCATTTAAGCCGTTTTTGATATTTTTTCACCAACAATTTATTCCCTAAATTACTTTTGGTGGTAATATCAAAAATGGCTTAAATTATGAAGGATTTTTGTGATTATTTTGATGAGAAGTTGGAGCTAAAAAAGCAAAAAGCGTTTTTTTAATTGTTTTTTAATTCAGTTTTTTATTGGCATTTCGGTATTTATTCCATTTATATTTACTCATAAAATCTATTACTATTGTTTGATTAACTTATAAGTAGCAACGTTCTTGTCAGAGTATATCGCTCGGATAAAATAAACACCTTTTTTAAGTTTACTAATTTCTATTTTGTTCAAATCTATTGATGTTTGATAGCTTACTTTTTGACCCAAGTTATTCAAAATTTCTACCGAAATTGGTCGCTCTTTAGACGTGAAATATACAAAATCTGAACTGGGATTTGGGTAAATATACGCATCCTTCAAATTATCACCGTATCCATCTATTCCTAAAGAATTGGTTATGTGTATTCTTACTGTATTCACAGAAAATGCAGGAAGTACTGCTGAATAAGTACTGCCTGTAAACGGACTATCATCATAACTCGTAGAAACAATTTCATTTACCATTTCTCCATAGAGCGATTCAAAAATAACGCTGTCAGCTTGCCAAATAGCCGGAATATCAATATCAACAACATGTGAATTTTCATCATCCCTATTTATTAGTAAAACGTTAACAGAGTCATTATTGGCTCCAACTCCTCCCCATGCCGGAATAGCATCTATAGTTATAGGAAGAGGTGCTCCTTCATTGGTAGTCATAACATCTATCTGAGGATTGTTAGAAAGTGTTATTGGAAACATCCCTTCTCCTATGGCTTCCATAACCATTGTAGTCGCCACACCTTCAACCCCAACTGAAAACACTGGATTTGGATGTAAAAGATGTATAAAATTATTTCCTGTAGCCGACAAGGCAAAATGATTCATCACTCGCAGGTCTAATAAATCATTTAACCCATATTCAAATGTTCTTGCCCAAAAATCAGCAACATACAAACCGCAGGTTATTCCACGAATTGGGTGATCTTCTTCCGCCAGATCAAACAAAGCAACATTCCATTCTGTTAATGACACGCCAATTTCATTAGGTATTCCCCAATCAATTTCTCGTTGATTCCAAAGGTCTTCGAAATTCACCAAGGCTTCAACTTTACTTTGGGAAACAAATGCAGCATCTGAAAAAAATCCATTCTCAACTGCTGGTATTGTTAAACCGCTTGCATAAGGATGCTTTATCATAAAATTAGGTGGGCTTGCAGCAAAATCTTGTTGGAAAAGACTATTACTTGCTTGTATATCTTCTGGCTTTACACTATAGCCTATTTCAATGGATGAATCAGCTGTTTTCATAGCATTTCTATAAGCAAAAGCACCATCATGTCCAATACTATTGTATTCAATTAAAATAAAATCATCAACACTTAGTCCGCCATTTGGAATTAGCGTCACTTTGGTTGCTGTCCAAGAAAATTCATTAGAAGGTAAAAGGTTCGTAGGGTTTGCTATAGCATCATATAAATCTTGCTGACTTGCAGTTGCTGCCCAAACATCATCAAAGTTAGGTGTTCTATACACTCGCACTGCGTTAACATCAGCGATATCCATCGTAGGGAATTTAATTGCAATAGTATCTGTAGCTAAAGCACTTGAATAAAATTTTGTATGCCCTAAAATGGCTGTTTTGTTGTCTAGACCACCTATCGCTTCTACCCAACCTTCTCTAAGAAATTCGCCCCCATAATAATATAAATCATTAGCTTCGTCTTTTGTAAATGGTTTATCAGGAAATCCTGTTTGAAAATGAATGTTATCTTGAAAACCTAACCATGACCATCCAAAAGACCAAGCGTCTGTAGATTCATTTCCTATTTCCCAATACTTCACATTTATGGGATTTGGACTGTTTAATAAACTTTGGCGCAAACCTTCATAATAGGAGTCTGTACTATTACAAATACGCACAAGTTCAGCAGCATCGGCAGCAGAACCATTTCCGAAATTCACAACAATTTGGAGTTCTACACCAAAGGCATCTAAAAACGGAATTACATTTTCAAGGTTCAGTTTATCTGTATCATCCAAACGATCCATCCAACGGTAATTATTGGCTCGGTTTCCTCCTGGCCATCTTATAATACCTGGATTCATCTTCGAAAAAGCAGCACCAAACTCTGTCGTTTGATAATCAGAAACGTTGGTCTCACTCCCGTGATTGTATCCTTTCCATTCCGAAGGAATACTTTGAATTACAGGATTTTCTGGAAGTGAAATATTGATTGATTGCCCATGAGACACGAATGTAAATAAGAATAAAAAACAGCTAATAGTGTAACTTCGAATCATCTCTTTTATTTTATTTGACCTTATTTTGTTGCAAGGGTTTAATACGAAATAGTTTTAATGAATGCCAACGACCTGCTAAACGCAGTTCGGCTTTGAGAACGAAGATACAAAAAGA